>JAQUNE010000058.1 GCA_028717765.1 Candidatus Omnitrophota bacterium
ATTCATGCTACCTCCATATAAACCAAACGAATAAATAAGCGGCGCCTACCGCGGCAAATGTAAAAGGAATACCGATCTTCATAAAATCAGTAAACTTAACCGGGTAACCTTCTTTTTTAAGCAGGCCGCAGGCAACAATGTTCGCTGATGCGCCAATAGGCGTGATATTACCGCCTAAACTTGTGCCAACAAGTAATCCAAAAAGGAGCAGGGAAGGATTAATTTGTAATTTATTAGATATAATTATGGCAACCGGCAGCATCGCGGCCAAAAAAGGCACATTATCAATAAACGCCGAAAGAACTACCGAGAGAAATACAATCGCTGTATAGCCCAGAAATATATTTCCGCCAACCAGTCCGGCTAAGTAATCAGCAAATACATTTATCCATCCGGTAAGCGAGATTCCCCCAACGATAATAAAAATACCCATCAGGAAAAATGTCGTATCCCAATCCAGCTTTTTAAGCCCGGAGACAATAGATGCCTTATTGACCAACCTCTCCCAGATTAGAGCAATGATACCAAAAACCATACAGATTTGCCCGGCCAGATAACTAAAACCAGAATCAAAAAATGAAGAAAGTGCCAATAGAACAATTAAGCTCACCAATAGAACCGTCGGCACCCAGCTTTTTACCTTCTCTACCGGAATAAGCTGCGTTTTGGCTTTATGTTTCCTGAAGATAAAATAAAGCACGGAGAAAGAAACAAAAGCTCCCAGTTCTACAGCAAAAAAAATACTGGGTTTGCCCTGGTAGAAAAAGAAATCCCCAAAGTTCATCTTAGCAAAACCTCCCAAAAGCATACTTGGCGGATCCCCAATCAAGGTAGCTGCGCCCTGTAAATTACTGGAGACGGCAATAGCAATCATCATGTTCATCGGGTTAATCTTTAACTTCTTGGCTAAAGCCAGCGCAATAGGTGCTACAATTAATACTGTAGCGACATTCTCTACAAATGCAGAAATAAAACCGCTTAAAAAACAGATAAATAAAATCGCCCAAGTTGTGCTCCTGGCTCTATCCACAACCACTTCAGCAATATAAGCAGGAACACGGCTTTGCATAAAGACATCAGCGATAATCAAAGTGCCCACAAATATGCCCATAACATTCCAGTTAACCACTAAGAATGCTTCTTTTAAAGATATGGCTTGGGTAAGAACAAGTAAAAGGCTGCCTGCCAAAGCAACCAAGGTACGCTTGTGCGGGAGGGCGATAAATAGGATATAGGAAATTACAAAGATAGATAATGATATATTTTTAGGATTCATCTTAACTTAGACTCACAAGGACTATTCCAATAATTATAGATAAGTTCCCAATCCAGCGCTGCCAGCCTACTTTTTCTTTTAAAATAAACTTGGAGGCAATGGCAATAAAGAGATAATGCATACTGTCAGCGGAGAAGGCGAAATTAAGATCTGCCCGGGAAAGAACGAATAGCCAGATACACAAAGATGCCAAGCTAAAAAATAAACTCAACCATACTATCGGAGTAAGCATAATCTTAAAAATAAACTTGAAAAATTTAACAAAATGCCAGGAGAAGTTAAAACTCAGGGAATTAATCGTGGACTTTAAAAAAATCTGGCTTATCGTATCGCAGATACTGGTCAAGGCGATTAAGGAGAGGATAAAAAATAAACCCGCTTTCATGGGCGTACCTCTATCTTCTCTTTACTGCTTGAGGCAACGAAGATAATCCCGATAAGGATAAAAAATATTCCCAGCCATCTTAAGATTCCGATATCTTCGTGGAGAAAAATAATCGAGACTACCGGCACCAGAATATAGCTGAAACTGCATACTGAAACAGCCACGCTTAAATCTATCTTAGAAAGTATGGTTGACCAGATGATAAAAACCAGAAAAACCGTAAGCAGCCCGCACCATAAAAATGGCGAAGAAAAAACAGCTTTCAAAAAGATTAACGCGCTGGCTAAGCTATTAATCTGCAGGGCGCTTTCAGGCAAGGCGCTCTTTTTAAAAAACAGGTGGGTGAAAGTTTCCAGCACATCCACAAAAATAAGGACGCCGAGCATTTTAAGGGTGATCTTTTTCTTAAACATTCCGCCTACTTTCTGATATCCTCATCAAAATTCTCCGGTTTTAAGAAAGGAATCAGTAATTTAATCAGGAGGTTAAACAATAACTTTCTGTGTCTTAAATAAGCATAAAGAGGAATAAGCCTGCCGCCCAGCCTGATCTTCGGTTCGTAATCAGTCTGGCCCGGATGGTAATAATGCAGGCGGTTTTCTATGCACCATTTAATATTATAGGCCCAGCTAACAAAATATAAATTGTAATAATTGGATATATCATAATCGAAACCGATGAATTTATCAATAAGTAAATCCGGGTAAACAAAACAAAGGTTGAAGGCGGCTAATTTTCCATCTACATAATAGAGAAAAAAACGGGTATGCGGATATAAATCACGGGCCGCTTGTTGAAAAAATTTTTTAGTCAGGCGCTCAAACTTGGTTAATCCTTCGCGGTAAGTGTTTTCATAGAGCTTAACTATTTGATCAACCTGATCTTCGGCGTCTTCGGCTATCTTGACCTCTATCTTGCCCCGGCTATGGGCTTGTTTGATCTTCTTATTTAAATTCTTGCGGGTTGAACTGCCTAAACTTTTAAGATAATCTTCAAAAGAAGGAAAGTTAAGCTCTACGGATACTGTTGGAAAACTTCCTACCCTGGAATATCCCTGTTTAGTTAACCGGCCTAAGAATTGGGTGTCTTGCTTTAAAAAATCTTTGAAGATTACAAGCGGTGCATTAATTTTAGCGCTTAAATCGTCTAATCCTCCTGACAATAAAATAATTAACCTGGGGTCTTTTTGAAAATTCTGCCTGATGCCTATAATTCCGTATTCTCCGAATGGCGTACCGCAAAAAAGTGTTTTTAAAATTAAGAATCGCGGAAATATCCTGCGGATAAATTTGATAACCTTGGACATCCAGCCTTCAACCGCGATGTCCAGGTTAAAATCAGTCAGAAATAGCGGGGCAATAAGCACAATTTCATTATCAAGTTCAATAACCAGATAATAAAACTTAAACCCGGGAAGCTCTGAGTTTTCCAATGCCTTGTAGAAAGAATAACTCTCCGGGATATCCCCGAAAACAGCGTCCCATTCCTTTTGATCTATCTTGTCTATACTATCCAGGATCTTACAGTTAATTTCAGGCATAAGTTAGAGAACAGTGGTTTGCCATCCGCTTGGCAAAGCCATAAGTTGGAGAACAATGGTTTGCCATCCTCTTGGCAAAGCCATGAGAGTTAACTTGCATTTGCCGCTATTTTAGCATAAAATAAATGAATTAGATAACAGAAAAGGAATTATAATTTGAGCCTCATAAGAGAAATCCCGCCAACCGCAGGTTGGCCGCTTACAATCAGGAGCCTAATCACCTCCTGCCTTAAAAAACACCCCCAAGGATTACTAGAAGAAGACTTTAAAAAGTACCTGGGCTCACCAGCCGCCTTACTTACCTACTCCGGGACCGCGGCATTTTACCTGATCCTGGAAACTGTAAAAAAACTCTCAAATAAAAAAACCGTAGTTATCCCGGCGTTTATCTGCCCATTAATACCATTGGCGATTAAAAAAGCTGGGCTTAAGATAAAGGTCTGCGATACAAACGCAGATAATTTTGATTTTGACATAAATAAACTTAAAAATATCTGCGCGGCAGATAACGATATCCTTGCTATAATGGCTTTGCATCTAGGAGGCCTGCCGATAGATTTTCTCGCGTTAGAGGAAATCGCGCAAATTTGCAATGCTTTTATTATTGAAGACTGTGCGCAGAGCTTAGGGGCCAAATACCATGATAGAAAAACCGGCTCTCTTGGCCAATTTTCATTTTTTAGCCTTTGCCGCGGGAAAGGGCTAACCATTTACGAAGGCGGGATCGCCGTAACCAACCGGCCTGAATATGCCCATACTTTAAACGGCACTGCCGGTGAAATCATGCACCAGGATATCTTATCAGAATCTTTAAAAGTCGCAGAGCTTTTCGCATATAGTATTTTCTACCAGCCAAGCCTATTCTGGTTTGCGTTCAGATTACCGCAACTATTCTGGCAGTTACGGAATAATCCGGTAAAGGCTATGGGTGAATATTTTAAAGCTGATTTTCCGCTGCATAAGGTTTCTGGTTTCAGGGAATATATCGGGCATCTTAATTTTCCATCTTTGGAAGAAAAAATCAGCGCGCAACGGAAAAAAGTAGATATCTATTTCGACGGGTTAAAGAATATTCCCGGGATCAAACCGGTTATTGAACCGGGACAAACTAAAGCCAGCTATCCTTACCTTGCGCTTATTTTTGAAGATGCCCAAAAAAGAAATTTATGCCTGGATATCTTTAGGAATTCCGGGCTGGGAATATCACAGGTATACCTGCAGGCAATTACAGATTATGCTTATTTAAAAAATATTGTTCCGGATGCGCCATGCCCCAATAGCCGCCAGCTTTCTAAAAAAACAATAACCTTAAGCACAAACAGTTTCTTAAAAGAAGCGGATTTAGGAAATATACTTAAAAAACTTAAGGCAATTTAAAGGAGAATATGATAATTTTTTCGTTAAAAGAAGACAGGCGCCTGATCACCGAAATACCCAACACCAGCTTCTTTCTGCCCGGGGACAAAAAAAACCTTTGTTTTCTAATCCATGGGCTTACCGGCACAGCCAAAGAAATGGGTTCAATTGCCCAGCGCCTGAATAAACAGGGATTCTCTGTAGCTGCGCCCTTATTACTGAACCATGATAAATCTATTTCCTGCCTTAAGCGGACCTCTTGGGAAAAACTTTATAGCTCTATACGCGACGAATTTATTAAGTATGCCAATGATTATGAAAATATTTTTGTGGCGGGGTTATCTTTTGGGGCATTAATCGGGATCCTGCTTGCGCATGAATTCCCCGCTAAAGTGAAAGCGTTAAATTGTTTCTCCCCTACCTTATTTTTTGACGGCTGGGGCAATCCTAAATCCAGGATCCTCCTGCCTTTAATCTACAAAACTCCGTTTAAATATTGGTTGTATTTTAAAGAAGAATACCCTTATGGCATAAAGAATGAACGCCTGAGGGCAAAAATAGAAAGTTTTTATAAAAGCGCTTCGCTCTTTGATTACAGCAAAGTGCATCTTTATGGCTATCCGGTAATCCCGGTATCCTGCATGTATCAAAATGAGCTTCTGGCAAAAAAAATAATATCAATACTTAAAGAAATAAAAACGCCAATACAGTTACTGCAGGCAAAAGATGACGATGTAACCAGCCCAAAGAATTCTTATTGTATTCATAATCGCGTCAGCTCAGAAAAAAAAGAAATCGTGTTTTTGGAAGATTCTTACCACATTATTACTGCAGATCAGGAAAGAGACAAGGTCGCTGAAATTACTGTGGAGTTCTTTGAAAAACACAAAGGTTAAGGGAATATTTCTTCAAGGAGCGACAGATTAACCTTTTCATTCACGGAAGAAATTAAATCACCGGGACAATTATCCGCGCTCGGTTTTCCAGGATGATCAATCATGGATATAGCTGCCTTGATTTTGTTTGGGATCCTGGGCAGAGAATAATCTCCGGTTATATCTAAACCAATGATATCTAAATTCTCCCGCATCAACCTCAACATAGTTAAAAGCTGTTCTAATTGCAGGAATCCTTCCTCCCAATTAGTAAGCGCATAATCGCCCCGCAAACAATCCTTGTCAATTGAAATATAGACCTTCCCTGTAGGCAGGCGCCGGATTAATTTCAGGGTAAATGCGGCTAAATCTTCTTTTTCTAACTGGCTCCAAATAATCTTATTTGAAAAAAAACCTTTTTGAATGGTAATTGACCGGTTCTGCGCAACATGCCTGAAATAGACCCGGCTCGGTTTGTGCCTATAAGGATAAATTTCAAGCCGGCCGGAAGCTAAAGCTCCGAGATTGGCTGTCTGTAACGCCGGGAAGGATAAATCCTCGGAACCTGCGCCAATAAGTATGCATTTAGTAATATTTTTATTCTTCAGGGCCTGGCTTACCCAGGAGCCACAGGCAAAACGCGGCGGCAGAATATCCCAATCCGGGTGAAAATCAAAAACAACCAGGCAGGCGGCTGCATCAATCCGGCTGACCAAAATTTCACTAATGTGGTGGAAATCTCCGGAGCCCAAAAAATAGGGATAATTCTTATTGCCTGAGGCAAGAGTGCTTAAAATTTTTTTACGCACGCCCGGAGACATAAAAAGCCTGGCGCGATGAGCCAGGCTTATAAAATCCACGATCTCTGCCGGGTATGCAGAAAAAAGCTTACGCTGGGCAATAATACTGTTATCAAAATTCAAAACGCGGATGCCCCTATCCAGCATAAGGAAATTTTATGATTTCTTTAACGCTCTATTCAATGCCTCTTCAAAAAGTTCAACCCCTAAATCAATTTCTTCCTCAGTAATATAAAAAGACGGGGCCAGAGTGAAGACATTTTTATAATACCCCCCGACATCAAGGATCAGGCCCCTGCGTTTTCCCCTCACATTCAAAGAGCCGCTTAATCCCAAATTCACAATCTTGTCCGTAAGCTCTTTGTTAGGAGTATAGCCGTCTCTTTCGCATATTTCCATTCTTAAAGCAAGGCCAAGGCCGTCCACGTCGCCTATCTGCGGGTATTTCTTCTGCAATTTCTTAAGTTGCGAAATAAAATACTGGCCTTTCCTGGGGACAGACGTAGAAAAATCCGATTCTTCAATCAGTTTCATTACTTCAAGGCCGACAGCTGTGCCAAGGGGATTGCTTGAAAAGGTGGAATGGGTTGAACCCGGAGGAAAAACATCCGGAGAAATCAATTTTTCTTTAGCCCAGACTCCGCTTATCGGGTTTAATCCATTGGTCAGGGCTTTGCCAAAAACAATAATATCCGGGGTAATGTTAAAATGCTCAATCGCCCAGAATTTACCCGTGCGGAAGAACCCCATCTGTATCTCATCGTCAACAAAAAGGATCCCATAGTGATCCAGGATATCTTTCAACCTTGAATAATACTCCTGCGGAGGAACGATATAGCCTCCTGTACCCTGGACTGCTTCAGCGTAAAAGGCGGCAAACTCACACTTGTTATTCTTCTTATTTACTACCGAATAATATTCGGTCTCGAAAAGCCGCTCAAACTGTTTCAAGCAATACAAATCACAGAAATCCCTCTTCTTATCATAAGGGCATCTAAAACAATAAGGATACGGCACAAACATCGCCCTGTCCCCGAAATGGCCGAAACGCTCCCTGTATCTAAAACTCGAGGTAATTGCCGAAGCAGCCAACGTCCGGCCATGGTAGCCGCCCATAAAAGCAAAAACAAGGCTCCTGCCGGTATGATTGCGCACTAATTTCAGCGAGTCTTCCAAAGCGCTTGAGCCGCCGACATTAAAATGGATCCTCCCTTTTTCTTCAAAGGTCCGCTGGCTCTTTTGCGCCAATTTTGCGGCTAACTGGATTTTCTCGGCATGGAGATACTGACAGGCCAGCTGCGGAAGGGTATCAATCTGTTTCTTTAGCGCTTCATTCAAACGCTGGTTCCTGTATCCGAAATTAACTGCCGAATACCACATCTGTAAATCCAGATATTCTATGCCTTGATGGTCATAAAGATAGCTGCCTTCTGCGCTCTTAAATATATCCAGCTTCTCGGCGTAATGTACCGTATCCCCCCATGAACAATATTTCGCTTCCAGATCCAGCAATTCATCATCGGAAGACTCTTTCTTGCCTTTCGGCGCTTTAGCTAATTGTTTTGGGCTCATATTAACTTCCTCTTTAGATAGACATAAACATCTTTTAGGTTGATAAAAGACATATAATTCAGTTTACTGTCTTTAAGGTGCCTGAGCAGATGGTCCTTTGCAAATACGACGTGCGCATATTTTGCCGGACAGGCATCGGACTGGCCATCGCCAACATAAATTATTATAGAACCTTTTAAAGACTTCGCCAAAAGGTTCTTTGTTTTACAATGCGCGCAAATTTGGCAATCTTTATCTTTAAACGGATAGTCCGTAATTACCTTGCCCCTTGAAAAACTTAATTTATTGGCATAAACTTTCAGCTTATTTATCCC
>JAQUNE010000059.1 GCA_028717765.1 Candidatus Omnitrophota bacterium
GCATCCGGGATGGGGTTTTCGTATCCTTACGGTCCTGACTTTAACTACCGGCACGATTTTTATTATGTGGCTGGGTGAACAGATCCAGGAGAGAGGCATTGGAAACGGAATTTCTCTTGTCATTACTGCTGGTATTATTTCGCGTATGCCCGCAGCTTTAAACCAGTTGTGGATCCTGATTTCGCCATTTACTTCTTCACGTAGGCAAATCCAACCGGTTACTTTATTGATCATGGCGATCCTTTTTGTCGGGGTGGTCTTTGCGGTCATTTTGATTACGCAGGGGCAACGAAAGATCCCCGTGCAATACGCGCGTAGGATCGTGGGAAGAAAGATATTTGGCGGGCAGAGTACCTATATCCCCCTAAAGGTCGATACATCCGGTGTTATCGCGATTATCTTTGCACAGTCGATCATTCTTTTTCCGGCAACCATTGCATCATTTATTCCCAATCCGGCGTTTCAGAATTTGGCGCAAAGTTTGATCCGCGGGCACTTGCTCTATACTACGATCTACGCTTTATTGATAATTTTCTTCTGTTATTTTTATACAGCGATTGTTTTTAATCCGATCGACCTTTCGGAAAATATGAAGAAGTACGGCGGTTTTATCCCAGGCGTACGGCCCGGAGTTTCTACCGCGGAATTTTTAGATTATGTAATGACCCGGGTAACTTTAGCGGGTGCTATTTTTGTGGCGATCATTGCAATTTTTCCGGATTTTATCATGGCCTGGTTAAAAGTGCCTTATCTGGTGGCGTCTTTTGCCGGAGGAACCAGTATCTTGATTACCGTAGGTGTGATGCTGGATACGATCAAACAAATTGAGTCGCATCTGCTGATGCATCATTACGAAGGTTTTGTGAAATCAGGTAGGATTAAAGGAAGACGATGAGGATTATTCTTTTAGGCCCTCCAGGGGCAGGTAAGGGCACGCAGGCAAAGGTTTTAGCCAAGAGGCTAAACCTGGTGCATATTTCTACAGGCGACCTTTTACGGCAAAATGTTTACGGAGGCACGAAATTGGGGCTGCAGGCAAAAGATTTTATGAATAAGGGTGCTTTGGTCCCTGATGAATTAGTGACCTCGATGTTAAGCGAAAGATTTAATCAGGACGATGTAAAAAATGGTTTTATCCTTGATGGTTATCCGCGTACCTTAAAGCAGGCGGAATCGCTGGACGTGCTTTTAAAAGAAAAACAATCCAAGATCGATAAGGTTTTTTATCTCGATACCAGTGAAAAAATAATTATACAGAGGCTTTCCGGCCGCCTGGTTTGTAGTAAATGCAGCGCGAATTTTCACAAAACCAATATGCCGCCGAAAAAAGAAATGATTTGTGATTCTTGCGGCGCTTCGCTTTATCAGAGAAGCGATGACAAGGAAGAGACTATAAAGAAGCGACTTCAGGTATACGAGTTAGAATCCAGCCCGTTGGTTAATTATTATCAGGCAAAGGGAAAATTGATGCATGTTAATGCTGACAAAGATGCGAATCTGGTTTTAGAAGAAATTATCCGTGTGGTTAAAGAAAATGATACCCTTAAAGTGTGATAAGGATTTAATGATGTTGACGCAATCCGGAAAGATCCTGGCGAGGATTCTTAAAGAGCTTAAGAAAGCGATCAAGCCGGGAGTATCCACGCAAGAGATTGATAATTTGGCGGATGCATTATTGCGCCGGGAAAAAGTGCAGGCTGCTTTTAAAGGATACAGAGGGTTTCCTGCAAGTATCTGCATTTCTTTAAATGAAGAAGTGGTACACGGTATCCCGGGGACGAGGATCATCAAAGACGGCGATGTAGTCAGCCTTGATTTTGGGCTGAATTACGAAGGATATTTTTCTGATGCTGCTTTTACCTTGGCTGTGGGCAAAGTAAATGGCAAGGTGAAAAAATTAATTGAAGTAACCAAGACAGCTTTATCCGAAGGCATAAAACAAGCTCTTCCGGAAAATCATCTTTCGGATATTTCTTATGCGATCCAGAATTACGTGGAGAAAAACGGTTTTTCTGTGGTCAGGCAATTTGTCGGACACGGCATTGGTACAAACCTGCACGAAGAGCCGGAGATTCCAAATTTCGGTATGAAACATAAGGGCCCGGTAATTAAGAGCGGGATGGTTTTTGCTATTGAGCCAATGGTGAATATGGGCACTTGGGAATGCGAGATCCTTGATAACGGCTGGACGGCAGTGACAAAAGATAGGATGCCTTCAGCACATTTCGAGCACACGGTAGCCATTACTAACCATGGACCGGAAATCTTAACGAAAGAGAATGCCTAAAGAAGAGCTGATCGAGACCGAAGGGACAGTTTTAGAAGCATTACCAAACGCGATGTTTAAAGTAGAATTGGAAAACGGGCATGTAGTTTTAGCGCATGTTTCGGGAAAAATGAGAATGAATTTCATACGGATCTTGCCGGGAGATAAAGTAAAATTAGAGCTTTCTCCGTATGACTTAACCAGAGGAAGGATAACCTTTAGAGTAAAATGAAAGTAAAAGCATCAGTAACAAGAATCTGTGACCGTTGCAAAATTATCAAGAGAAGGGGTGTAGTGCGCGTGATTTGTACTAACCCTAAACATAAACAGAGACAGGGGTAAATAATATGCCAAGAATTTTAGGTGTGGATATTCCTAAGGAGAAAAGAATAGAGATCTCACTTTGCTATTTATTTGGCGTGGGCAGGCCTTTATCTAACCAGATCCTGAAAGAAGCACAGATCAGCCCTGATAAACGGGCAAAGGACTTAAGTGAAGAAGAAATTTCGCGTATTACCAATATTATTCAGAAAGGTTACCGTGTAGAAGGAGATTTACGCAGGGATATTTCTCAGAATATTAAGAGGCTGGTTGATATCGGCTCCTGGAGAGGCATGCGGCATAAAAAAGGATTGCCTGTAAGAGGGCAACGTACCCGCACGAACTCCCGTACACGTAAGGGCCCGCGTAAAGGCGGCATGGCAGTAATTAAGAAGACCGAGGCTCCAAAGAAAGCGGCACCTGCCGCAGCAGCAAAACCGGCTGGTAAATAACACCCGACCTTATCGGAAAGGTCGGTGTAGATCTCTATCTAAGGAGGATATAATTTAATGGCTACAAAAGAGAAGGCAAAAAAGAAGAAAATAGCCAAGGGTGTTACCTCTGGCATAGCACATATTCAGGCAAGTTTTAATAATACGATTATTACGATTACCGATAAACAAGGCAATTGCCTGGTTTGGTCCGCGCCGGGTATTGTGGGTTATGGCGGTTCCAAGAAGTCTACTCCTTTTGCCGCACAGGTAGCAGCAACAGACGCTGCGAGAAAGGCCAAGGAGATCGGAATGAAGGAAGTGGAAGTTCAAGTTAAGGGGCCGGGGTTTGGCCGTGAATCGGCGATCAGGGCGCTTCAGGCCGCAGGGCTTACAGTTACTTCGATTAAAGATGTCACTCCTATTCCGCATAACGGTTGTCGTCCCAAAAAGAAGAGGAGAGTATAATAGATGGCAAGATATACAGACGCAGTTTGCAGATTATGCCGGCGTGAAGTAGAAAAATTATTTTTAAAAGGGCCGAAATGCTACACTGAAAAATGCCCAGTAACCAGACGGGCATTTGCCCCGGGCCAACATGGTGAAGCCAGAAGGCAGAAACTTTCTAACTACGGTTTACAGTTAAGGCAGAAGCAGAAAGTTAAAAGAATGTACGGAGTTATGGAAAAACAATTCCGTCGCTATTTTGCCATTGCTACCAAGACCAAGGGCGTTACAGGCAGGGTTTTGCTGCAATTATTGGAAAGAAGGCTGGATAATGTGATTTTTCGCCTTGGTTTCGCTGTTTCCCACGCGCAAGCGCGCCAAATCGTCCGGCATAATTTTGTTTATGTGAATTCTCACCGGGTAAATATTCCTTCTTACTTGGTGGATGCCAATGATCTAATAATCATCAAGGCAAAAGAGAAGGCAGCAAAAAAGATCAAAGATAATTTAGAATTAAGTAAAGACCGTGACGTTCCCAAATGGCTAGAATTTAATGCGCAAGAGATGCAGGGCAAGGTTTTAAGGTTACCGGAGAAGGAAGATATCCCGATGACCATTCAGGAACAGTTGATCGTAGAATTATATTCCAAATAATTTCACAATAGTAAATAATAAAGGGAGGAAATAGATGGGTATAAAATGGAGAGATTTTCAACTACCAAAAAGGTTAGAGTGTGACGAGGCCACATACACCAATACCTACGGCAAATTTTTTGCCGCTCCTTTCGAAAAGGGGTACGGAGTGACTTTAGGTAATTCTTTAAGAAGGGTGTTACTGTCTTCCATCGAGGGCAGTGCCGTAACTTCAATTAAAGTTTCCGGCGTAAGCCATGAATTTTCCGCTATCCCTGGCGTCTTAGAGGATATTCCGGAGATCATCCTGAATATTAAATCTCTGGTATTAAATTCGCATTCCAAGATCCCGAAAACTATTTATATCAAAAAGAATGGTAAGGGCGAGGTAAAGGCGAAAGATATCGAGAGCGATGAAACCATAGAGGTGATCAATCAGGATTTGCATATCGCTACACTTACCAAGGATACGAAATTTAGCCTGGAATTAGAAGTTGCCAAGGGTAGAGGGTATGTGCCTGCAGAAGCGAATAAAAAAGAAGGCCAGGCCTTAGGAGTGATCGCGATTGATTCGATCTTTAGCCCGGTAAGAAAAGTGAATTTTTCTATCGAGAATACCCGAGTCGGGCAAAGGACCGATTATGATAAACTGGTCCTGGAGATCTGGACAAACGGGGCAATCAGCCCTAAGGATGCTCTATTGTATGCTTCCAATATTTTACAGCGCCACCTTGATATTTTTGTCAGCTTTGGCCAGTTACCCGAAGAGACCGAAGAAGAGCCGGAGATGACCAAGGAAGAAGCAGTGCTCTATGAAAAATTAAGGCTGCCTATTTCTGAGCTGGAATTATCGGTGCGCAGTTCCAATTGTTTAAGAGAAGCCAACATCAAGACTATCGTTGAATTAGTGAAAAAGAATGAAGATGAGATGTTAAGTTTTAAAAATTTTGGCAAAAAGTCCCTAACGGAAATCAAGGAATTACTCGCCGGAATGGGCTTAACTTTAGGGATGCAGGTTGATCCGAAAAAAATAAAGAAGGCTTAAAAAAATGAGACACAAAAAACAAGGATTACAATTGAACCGTTTTACCAGCTGGCGGCAAGCTACCTTAAAAAGTTTGACAAGGAGCGTGCTGATTTATCAGAGTATTAAGACCACCAAGGCCAGGGCCAAGGCAGTTAAGCCGATGATTGAAAAATTGATCACTCTGGCAAAGTTAAATACCTTGGCGGCAAAAAGGCACGCCTTCAAGATCTTGAATGACCATAAGTTGGTAAGCCTGTTATTTAGCGATATCGGAACACGTTTTACTAACAGGGCCGGCGGCTACACCAGGATTATCGACGTGGGAAAAAGGCGCGGTGACAATGCGGAAATTGTTGTCCTGGAACTTACGGAAATAAAGAAAAAAGAACCGAAGAAAATCAAGAAAGAAGAAAAAGCCAAAGAAGAAAAGAAACCAGGCGAAACACAGGAGCAGCCGGCATCATCCCGGCCGCGCAGTAGCGAAGAAACCGAAAAAGAGAAACCAACTGCGCCTAAAAAGCCTTCCAAGAAATTCTTAGGAGGGATCAGAGGCATATTTAAGAAAGAACGCGATTCTTTATAGATTTGTGCGTTAACGGAATTTAACGAATATGCGCATAGATACACGGTTGGCTGAGCGTCTGAAAAAAATAAATCCTTCCTCGACACTTACCATTACCAGCAAAGCAAAAAAGTTAAAAGCAGAAGGCCGTGACATCGTCAGCTTCGGCGCGGGGGAGCCGGATTTTGATACCCCTGATTTCGTCAAAGAAGCGGGCGTTAATGCGATTAAGTCCGGCTTTACCAAATACACCCCAACCACCGGCACCCCGGAATTAAACAAAGCCATTTCTGAAAAGTTCAAAAAAGACAATTCCCTTAATTATGATCCCAGCCAAATAGTAGTTTCCTGTGGGGCAAAGCACAGTATTTTTAATATTCTTTTTGTCTTGATCGACCGCGCAGACGAAGTATTGATACCTTGTCCGTATTGGGTGAGCTATCCGGAAATGGTGAACCTTTGCGAGGGGACTCCAAAATTCATTAAAACCAAGCCGGAAAATAAATTCAAAATGACGCTCGATGACCTCGAGCGCCACATTAACCCAAAAGCAAAAATTTTAATCTTAAACAGCCCTTCAAACCCTACCGGCTGTGTTTATACCCCTGAAGAGCTTAAAGAGATCGCGAAGATCTGTGTAAAGAAAAAGATTTTCGTGATTTCCGACGAAATATATGAGAAGATTATTTATGATGGGGCAACACACACCTCTATTGCTTCTTTAGGTAAAGACATCTACGACCTTTCGATTACTGTTAACGGGCTCTCAAAAAGTTATTCCATGACTGGTTGGCGCATTGGCTACATGGGTGGGCCGCAGGATATCGTGGATGCGATCTCAAAGTTACAGGATCACACTACTTCATGTCCGTCTTCAATTAGCCAGAAGGCGGCTGTGGCAGCATTAAACGATTCCGGGGATTTTGCCAAAAAGCTTACACTTGAATTTCAACAAAGAAGGGATTATTGCCTGAAACGCTTAGGCGGCATGCAAAGGATCGGCTTTGTAAAACCTGAAGGGGCATTCTACATTTTTTGTGATATTTCTAAAACCAGGCTTAAATCGTTGAGTTTTGCCAACCGCCTGCTTGATGAAGCGATGGTCGCAGTGATCCCCGGAGATGGTTTTGGCAGGGATGATTATATCCGGATCAGTTTTGCTACTAGCATGGAACAATTGGAAAAAGGATTAAATAGAATAGAAGAGTGGTTAAATAAGCTCTAAATTAAATATGGGCCAGACAATCGCGGAAAAAATATTAAGCGCGCACGCCGGTAAAAATCTTAAAGCCGGAGATTTTGCGATTTGCAAGGTTGATTTTACTTTTGGCCAGGACGGCACGTCGTCGATTATTATCGACAGGATTAAAGAACTTGGGGTCGATAGCTTAAAAACAAAATTCTGTATGGTAATTGACCATAGCGCGCCCTCGCCAAATGAAGGGGTTTCCCGGGTGCATAAAAAAATGCGCACCTTTGCCCAAGATTACCGCTCTTTTTTATATGATATCGGCTGCGGGGTTTGCCATCAGGTAATTCCCGAATCAGGAAATATTCTGCCGGGAGATTTGGTGTTGGGAGCAGATTCGCATACCTGTACTTATGGCGCATTAAGCGCGTTTTCTACTGGCGTAGGTTCTACTGACCTGGCAATTACCGCTGCCACTGGAAAGAACTGGTTTAAAGTACCCGAAACCATAAAAATTATTGTTAAAGGAAAAATACCAAAAGGGATTTACGCCAAGGATATTATACTGTATATTATTACTAAGATAGGAGCTGACGGAGCAACCTATGAAGCAGTAGAATTCTCCGGCCCGGTAATCGATAAATTAAATATGGATGGCCGTTTTACTATTTGTAATATGGTAGTAGAGATGGGTGCGAAAGCTGGTTTTATGCCCGTAGATAAAAAAACTTTATTTTGGCTCAAAGCAAGGGGAGTGAAAAGCAATAAAATCAAACCTATAAACGCGGATAATGATGCGAAATATACAAAAGTTTTAGAATATGATATTTCGCGCTTAGCGCCGCAGGTTGCGCGTCCGCATAGCGTGGATAGCGCGGTTGCGGTTAAAGAATTAAAAGACGTGAAGATCGATGAAGGCTACCTGGGAACTTGTACTAATGGCAGGCTAGAGGATTTAAAAATTGCCGCAAGTGTTTTAAAAGGAAAAAAAGTTTTTCCGGGGGTAAAATTTATCATCGCTCCGGCTTCCCGCTCAATTTATCTTGAGGCAATAA
>JAQUNE010000060.1 GCA_028717765.1 Candidatus Omnitrophota bacterium
GGGAAGATTGAAAAAGTAGAAAAGGTTAATAAGACCGAGGAGGAATGGAAAAAGATCCTAACGCCTGAGCAGTTTAGAGTAATGCGCTTAAAAGGCACTGAACAGCCGTTTACAAATACTTGCCTTATTCCTCCTAAAGGCCAAGGTGGAATTTATCAGTGCGTAGGCTGTGGAATAGATCTCTTCATCTATAAGAAAAAGTTTGAATCAGGTACTGGTTGGCCGAGTTTCTGGGAGCCGGTTTCGGATTTAAATATCCGTTTGCAGGAAGATAATAGTTTTGGGTCGCGCCGTACAGAGGTGCTTTGTGCGCGCTGTGGTGCGCACTTGGGCCATGTTTTTGATGACGGCCCGCCGCCAACGGGTAAACGCTATTGTATTAATGCAGTAGCTTTAAAGCTTAAGTTGATGCCGGAAGCCCTGCAGAATGAAAAGGCAATTTTTTCCGCGGGATGTTTCTGGGGTGTTGAGGCAGCTTTTAGGCAGTTAATTGGCAAGGGTGTGATTTCCGTGACCTCAGGTTATACCGGAGGGCACTTTAAGAATCCTACCTATAAAGATGTTAGTTCCGGTAAAACCGGCCATGCAGAATCAGTAGAGATTATCTATGACCCGGAAAAAATATCCTACGAAAAACTGCTGGATGTTTTTTGGAGTATCCATGATCCGACTACGGTTAATCAGCAAGGGCCGGATATTGGTGCGCAGTACCGCTCCGCGATATTTTATTCTACTGCCGAGCAGAAGGCGCAGGCAATAGCCTCAAAGGAAAGGCTCGAGCAGTCCAAGAAGTATAAGCAAAGAATTGTTACCGAGATCAGCCAGGCAGGAGAATTTTATCCGGCTGAAGAATACCATCAGGATTATTTTCGTAAGCAGGGGATAAAACCTACCTGTCATATTCCGGTGAAATAATTATATGAAAGCTTCGATGTTAGGGAAATAAAAGAGGATGCTGTAATGAAAAAAACTATATTTTATTTTTTAAGCCTTTTCCTTATTTTATTAAATCCCGCTTATGCGGATCACCACACAACACTTACCTTGAAAAAAAAGATCCTCTTACCGGATCTAAAGGGCCGCATTGATCATCTGGCCATTGACCTTAAAGGCGAAAGATTATTCGTGCCTGTACTTGGCAATAATGCTTTAGAGATTATTGATCTAAAATCAGGAAAAAGTATACATACCATTAAAGGGCTGTCCGAACCGCAAGGGGTTATTTTCGTTTCTGAGAGCAATAAAATTTATGTCTCAAACGCAGGTAACGGCGAATGCAATATTTTTGATGCAAATTCCTTCAGTCTTATCAAGACTATCGAATTTGGTGAAGATGCGGATAATATGCGTTATGATCCAGCCACCCGGCATATCTATATCGGTTATGGCTCAGGAGGTATCGGAATTGTTGATAGCGTAAATGATAAACGGCTAGGCGATATCCTGCTTTCAGCGCATCCCGAAGCATTTGAATTTGAAACCCAGGGAACAAGAATATTTATAAATATACCTTCTTCCAGGGAAATTATCGTAGCTGATTATAAAAAAACGGGGGTTGAAAATCATTGGCAGCTTAAAAATACAAGTGAGAATTTTCCCATGGCGTTGGATGAAGCAAATCAGCGTTTATTTATCGGCTGTAGAAATCCGGAGAAATTACTTGTTCTAGATACGCTATCCGGAAAGGTTACTTATGAACTTGCGCTTGATAGCGACGCGGATGATATTTTTTATGATGCCAAAAATAAACGCCTTTTTATTTCTTGCGGGGAAGGGTTCATTGATGTGATAGAACAAAAGGGGCCCTCCGATTATGTTGTCGCGGAAAGAATCCCTACTATACAGGGAGCGCGTACCTCGCTTTTCGTGCCTGAATCAGGATATTATTATCTTGCTGTTCCGGCACACGAGAGCCAAGAAGCCGAGATACAAATCTACAAAATAAACCAAAAACAATAATCCTAAATATAAATGATAGATACAAGGGGAGATCTGAAG
The DNA here is from genome assembly GCA_028717765.1 of Candidatus Omnitrophota bacterium. The sequence continues at coordinate 1,999 of JAQUNE010000060.1, forward strand.
ACACATTAAAACGTGAGCGGGGTTTAAAAACATACGAGTTTTGTTATTGACTTTTGTATAAAATGAAGGATAATTTGAACTAGGTAGGCTCACAAGGAAGTGAGCAGAATTTAAGAAAAAGTAATAGTAGAAGTGACTATTATGAGATAACTTTTGAAGTTCAACCCAAGGTGCTGCAGAAATGCAGGCCTTGGGTTTTTTATTTTGGCGGGGATACGATGAGTAAAAACATGATTATGAGAAGTAAGGGTAAATTTGTTATTGAGTATATCCTGATCACAATTTTGATATTGTTATTAGCCGGTATCATTGCTTTCGGCTGTATCAATTATCAAGATTATTCGAAACATTTTCGCCACAATACAGAAAGTCAGCTTTCCGCGATTGCCGATCTAAAATCAAATGAAATCAGCCAGTATATTAATGAGAGGATCGGAAATGGCAATATGTTATTTAGGCGTGATACTTTTTACGATACCGTGCGGGGTTTCTTTGAAAATCCGCAGGATGTAAAAAATACAGAATATTTGCGGGCATGGTTAAGTAGATATGGAGCTCATTATCAGTATGACAATGTCGCTATTTTAGATATTCATGGTAACATCCGTCTTAGCGTTCCCAAAAAAGAGGATAAGGCTTGTTCATCAATTCTAAAGATCATCCCCGAAGTGCTCAGTAATGGCCAAGTCAAGCTGGGAGATTTTTGCCGCAGCGAATATGATAATCGTATATACCTGTCGATTCTCGTGCCTATACTTGGTGAGCAAAGTAACAGCCAGCCTCTGGGTGTTTTGGTTCTACGCATTGACCCCGAAATCTATCTCTATCCTTTCATCAAAAAATGGCCTATTCCCAGCGAAACCGCGGAAACCCTGATTGTCCGCCGGGGTGGTAAAGATGTTCTATTCTTAAACGAGCTTAAATTCCAAAAAAACACCGCGCTTAATCTGCGATTTAATATCAATGAAAATAAAGATTTACCCGCAGCAAAAGCAGTACTTGGCCAGGTAGGATTCGTGGAAGGTAGAGACTATCGCGGAGTGCCGGTAGTGGCATATGTGCGCGCAATTAGCGATTCACCGTGGTTTTTAGTTGCCCGCATTGATCAATCAGAAGTATATGCACCGTTACATCGGCAGCTCAGGTCAATAGTATGGCTGGTTATTTCTTTAAGCATTGGTATTGGCGTAATCATTTGGCTTATTTTATGGCATAAATACTATCGGGCGCAGCGCCTTGTTTCTAAAGCGCTCGAAGAAAGCGAAGAGAGGTATCGCAGGCTCTTTGAGGCATCTCAAGACGGGATACTTTTAGTTGAATTTGATACGGGAATAATCTCAGACGTTAACCCGTTTTTGATCAATATGCTCGGGTTTTCTAAAACCGAATTCGTGAAAAAATATCTCTGGGATATCGGTGTTTTTAAAGATATCCTGGCGTCAAAAGATAATTTTCTGGAATTGCAGCAGAAAACATATATCCGTTATGAAGATCTTCCTCTTCAAACAAAGAATGGAAAAGAGATTGAGGTTGAATTCGTGAGTAATGTTTATCTTGTTGACCATAAGAAAACTATCCAGTGTAATATCCGCGACATTACCGAGCGCAAGAAATTGGAAAGGGAATTAGCGCAGGTAAAAGAAACCCGATACAGGGCGCTGATTGAAAATCTTCCCGGAAAGGTATTTTTAAAAGACAGGAATTCGGTTTATATTACCTGTAATGATAACTACGCAAAAGATCTGAATATCAAGTTTGATGAAATCGTCGGTAAGACAGACTTTAGTTTTTTTCCGACAACCCTGGCTGAAAAATACAGGGCTGATGATAAAAGAATTATGGAATCGAGAAAAACCGAAAATATAGAGGAGGAATACATAGTAATAAAAGATTTTCTCAAGGGTGCTGAAAAAATGATCATTAACACGATTAAGGGCCCGATCCTGGATAAAACAGGTAATGTTGTGGGAATATTTGGTTTTTTCTGGGATATCACCGAGCGTAAAAAGGCGGAAACAGAAATAATCAATTTGAACAAAAAAATAGAATTTATATTGGGAGCGACAAAAACCGGAATGGATATTATCGATTCAGATTTTAATATAGTATATATTGATTCGGCATGGCAAAAAATCTATGGGAATCCGGAAGGTAGAAAATGCTATGAATATTTTATGGACAGGAATGAAGCGTGTGCCGAATGTGGGATTAAAAAAGCATTCGAGACGAAGAATACCGTGGTTACCGAAGAGATTTTGGTAAAAGAAGGTAATCGGCCTATACAGGTAACTACTATTCCCTTTCAGGATAAAGACGGCAATTGGTTTGTAGCGGAAGTTAACATTGATATTACCGAGCGTAAGCGGATTGAAGAGGAATTGAAAAAATACCGCAATCATTTGGAAGAACTGGTGAAAGAAAAAACAGAGCAAATACAGGAATCCGAAAAAAATTTTAAGGCGATATTTGAAGATGCTATGGATGGTATACTCTTGGCAGACATAGAGAGCAAAAAATTCATCATGTGCAATAGGGCAATCTGCGCTATGTTAGGATACGCTGAGCAAGATTTAAAATGCCTTGGTGTAAATGATATTCATCCGGAGATAAGCCTGCCGCAGATCATGGTGATATTTGAGAAATTGGTGCAAGGAGAATTGAGTACCGCGGATAGCATATCCGTAAAAAGGAAAGACGGCAGTATCTTTTACGCGGATATTACTGCTTCTGTGGTAACCTTATCCGGAAGGAAATATCTGATGGGGAGCTTCCGTGATGTTACCGAGCGTAAAAAAGTAGAAGAAGCGTTAATTGATGCGGTAAAGACAAAATCAGATTTTACCGGCATGGTCTCTCACGAATTAAGGACCCCGCTTTCCGTAATTAAGGAAGGGATCTCCGTGGTTTTAGATAAGGTAACAGGCAATATCAATGAGGAACAATCCAAGTATTTAAGTATGGTGATAAATAATGTGGAACGTTTGGACCGTTTGATCTCCCAGGTGCTGGATTTCCAGAAAATTGATTCCGGAAAAATAGAATATGACATGGAAGAAAATGATATGAATGAGGCAGTGAAGGAAATAAAGAATACCATGATGTTGTTATTTCAGAAGAAGCAATTGGCATTTGAAATTAACCTCTGCGGTAATCTTCCCCGGGTAAAATTTGACTCGGATAAAATTATTCAGGTTTTAGCCAACTTGGTAAATAACGCTTTCAAAATTACGGAAAAAGGCGGTATTACTATTAGTACCAGCATGGGGGATAATTTTATTCAAGTTGAGGTTAAGGATACAGGCAAAGGCATCAAAGAAGAGAATATAGGAAAGCTATTCCAGGAATTCACGCAATTAGAGCGGAAGACCGGCGGTACAGGGCTTGGGTTGTCTATTTGTAAGAAAATAATTGAAGCACATAAAGGAAAAATTTGGGCGCAGTCAGAATTTGGTAAAGGTACATCTTTTTATTTCACCTTGCCCATTAAAGAACGGAGGGCATGAGATGGCAAAAGAGATTCTTGTGGTTGATGATGAGCCGGATATTAGAGATGTCGGAACAGTGAGGTTAAAGCATTTAGGCTATAAAGTCGTCTCTGCAGTTGATGCTGAGGAGGCTTTAGTTTTGTTAGAAAAAAATATTCCCGATTTAATATTGCTCGATCTGCTCTTGCCAAAAATGCAAGGTGATGAACTTTGTAAAAAGCTAAAATCTGATGATAAATACAAAAATATCCCCATAATTTTATTTACTGCCAGCTCCGTACGTACCAGTATTCCTGGAAAGGTCGAAGAAATGGGGGCTGATGATTGCATTATGAAGCCTTTTGAACCGCAGGAGTTAATCAGCAAAATTAAAAAATTTATCGGATAAAACCGCCTATTTTTATTTATCCCCGCCTAATTTTGTGTTACAATAAGCGATGATGAATTTTTTCCGTTTATTAGTAGCTTATCTTTTTATCTGTACGTTATTCTTCGGGTGTAATATCCCTGACCTTAATAGCGATTGGCGCACCCAACAAATTACTATTGATGGGAAATACTCGGATTGGCCAGGAAGAGAAACGTACTATGATGAGAAGGATGGCCTCGCCGTTAATTTACTTAATGACCAGGAATATCTTTATCTTTGCCTGATTACGAGGAACCGCGAGTTGGAGATCCAATTAATGGAATCTGGCCTGGTGGCATGGTTTGACCCGCAGGGAGGGGAGAAAAAAATATTCGGGATTTCTTTTCCCATCGGTTTAAGCAGGATGGGAATATCTCTTGATGAAGATAAGAGAAACGAAGAAAAAGACTGGCAGGATCAGGAAGATAAAAGTGGGTTGATAGATAGAGAAAGAGAGAGATGGAGGGATAAGGATTTTAATAAACACCTGGAAACTATGGAAGGATTACAGGAGAGGTTGGAACTTTTGACCGGTCCTTTTGATTTTGAAGGTAAAGGAAAAAAACAAGCCGAAAAAGAGTGGCAAAGGAAGGAAGAGAGAAAAGAATTTTTCAAAGACAAGGTTAAGGAGCTTTCATTGGAAGAAGCTGGTAAGCTGGGTATAGAAGTAAAGGTTGGGCGGGAAAATAATTATTTTGTTTATGAGTTAAAAGTGCCGCTAGTAAAAACCGATGCCCATCCTTTTGCTATTGGAGCTAAAGCAGGTGCAGCAATAGGTTTAGGTTTAGAAAATACAGGATTATCCGGGATAGATTTTCCGGGCGAAGATGGTGGGCATGGGCCTGGTGCGCATTCAAGGGATGGTTTTGAATTCTGGGCCAAAGTCGCGCTTTCTCAAAGATGAGGAGATGTTTAGATGAAAGAGGTATGTTTTTTTATCTTCATGATTCTTTTATCCGGATGTGCTTCGAAAATGGCTTATTTGAACACGCAAAAACCGGCTGAAGAGTTGCAAAAGGATAAAGCTGATTGCCAATCAATAGTCGATGCTTCTGATTTTAAGGATCCTGGTTTACAGAAGAAGAAATTCGACCAGTGCATGCAGGATAAAGGATATAATGTCGTTTCAGAAGATCGGGCTGAAAAAATTCAAGGGTTTAAGGAACTTTGGATAAAGACAGGTGCAGATTTTAATGGCTACGAAGCAATCTTTATCGACAAAGTAGACTTAAGCCAGGTGAAAGTTGAAAATAACAAAATTCCCAATAACAAAGTAACTGATGAGGACATAAATAAGCTGGGTGATGAGATGTTAAAACGTTTTTCCAAGACTGTGAATGTTATAATACCGGTTGTTGCGGATAAAGAAGAATTGGCAGGTAAAAAGGTGCTTTATACCAGCTTAAAATTGAATAGTATTTCTGAGACTAATGTTGGCCTTAGCGCAGCCTTAGGGGTAGCGGGACATTTTTCTCCTCTGCCTTTACCCAGTGGCCCGGAAGGCACATTTTCTTTTCAAGGAACAATCTTTGATTCCTCTGGTAAGGAGAAATTAATTACTTTTTCGGATGAAGTGAAAGCAGATAAGAATTCTTCTCTTGCGGGAGTTGAAAAGTTTTCACATTGGCAGAAAGCCTATAATGTGATGGATTACTGGGCAGACAAATTAGCACAATTGCTTGCCAAAGAGCGCGGCCAGGAATACAAGTCTCAGCTGGGGATGAAAATACTTTAAGATATAATTTATAGAACCGGATCCAAAGAGAGAAGGAAAAATGAAAAAAACAATTATTAAATACGTTGCCAAATTTAGAAATATCTTGTTGCTGGCTTTGGCTATCTTGCTGGCAGGTATTATCCTGGTTTTAGGATGGATCAACCATCGTGATTTTGACCGCTCTGTTATCAATACGGAACTACGTGAACTTTTGATCATCGCTAAGTCAGCCAGCCATGATATTGAAAACGGCATCCTTGCAAT
>JAQUNE010000061.1 GCA_028717765.1 Candidatus Omnitrophota bacterium
TTACTACTTTTGTTGACAAGGGTTTAACTCCTAACACTACCTATTACTATATTATTTATGCCTTTAACGCTATTGGATATTCTGCAGATTCAGCAGAGATTAATGCTACAACCAAAGATATTGCTCCAGCTGCTCCTGTAATGATTTCAGCTACTGCAGATTCCAGTTCGCAGATTACCTTAAAGTGGGAAGACAAGTCCAGCAATGAGGCTGGTTTTAGGCTTGAAGTAAGTGGTGATAATGGCAGTACATTTAAGCCGATTGCGCCTGATTTTGGCGCTAACGCTACTACTTATGTTCATTCTGGACTTATTGATGGAACAAAATATTATTATCGCATTAAAGCTTTTAACAGCGCCGGTGAATCAAGTTATTCTAATACTGTTAATGCCACTACTCTTTTACCAGCTCCAAGTAATTTAATTGTCAAGGCAGCGACTAATGGTACCGTGATTGCATTAAGCTGGAAGAAAAATTCCACCACCCAAAGCGGCTTTGAGATTGAAGTAAGTATTGACAATGGGGTTACGTATAGCCCGCTAAAAACCGTTAGTACTATTGCTTACGCGCATATCGGCGTTAACCCTGGCGCAATCTATTTTTACCGAGTGAGGGCAGTTAATAAGGTGATTAATTCTGGTTATTCTACGAGAGCTTTTACTCTTACTCCTTTACAAGCGCCAAAGCAACTCACTGCTCAAGTAATTTCCCGTAACCAGATTAATTTATTCTGGAGTAGGGGCGCGGCTAATGAAACGCTTTTTAAGATTGAACGTAGTGACGGTAATATGAATAATTTTAAGATTATTGCTACAGTAAATACCCGTGTCAATGTGTCTAGTTATTCTTTTCCGAGCACCGGGCTTACCCGTAACACCAGATATTATTATCGCGTGAGAGCGGTAAATAATCTAACCCAATCAGGGTACTCGAATACAGTTAGCGCTACGACTAAACCGTAAAGAGATCAAACTTGCGCAGTTGCAAGTCTATTCAGTCAAGTCCATTGATGATATTTGAGACGGTTCTGAAGTTAAAGCAGAACCGTCATTTTTTTGATATTTTCCTTGACAAAACTCAAGATAGTGCTATGCTCTCTAACTAGAGAGTAAGGGAGGTAAATATCTCTAACATCTATTTAATCAAAGACTTAGCGCGTTTAAGCGGGTATTCAGTATGTACCCTTAAATATTACCTTAAAATTGGCTTATTTAAGGAGATCAGCCGTAGTCCGGAAACGCGTTATCGTTATTTTGACGATTCTACAGTGGAGGTGTTAAAAAAAATTCATGCTTCGCGTAGAGCCGGTAAATCTATCCGGCAAATAAAGAATGAGCTATTATAATGTCCTTGGGTTAGATAAAGAACCTTTCTCTACCAGCCCCGACCCGCAATTTTTGTATCATTCTACCAGCCATCATACTGTACTTAAACGTTTAGAAATTGGTATTCGTTTGCGCCGTGGCTTAAGTATTATCTTAGGCGATATCGGAACAGGAAAGACTACACTTTCCAGGGCACTCTTACAGGCATTTAAAGACGAGCCTGATTTTATTTTTCATCTTATTCTTGACCCGGGTTTTAAGTCCGAATATCAGTTTCTTTTAAACTTGGTAAAAATGTTCGATATTACTCCAAGTTTTAACTCCACTATTGATTTCAAAGAAGCCATAGAGAAATATTTGTTTCAAAAGGGGATTGAAGAGAATAAAACTATTATTTTATTAATTGATGAAGGCCAGAAAATAAATTTCGAAAACCTGGAGGCTTTGCGTACATTGCTTAATTTTGAAACTAATGAATACAAGCTTTTGCAATTGGTAATTATGGCGCAGGTAGAATTGTTGCCGCGGATTAACCGGATCAGGAACTTTTTGGACCGCGTTGCCCTCAAATATACGATTAATCCCTTGGACGAAATTGAAACCAAGGAGATGATCGAGTTTCGCTTGAAACAGGCGGGCTTTATGGGCAAAAGCAGGCTTTTTAGTGACGGGGCAATAAAATCAATCTATCAATTTACGCAAGGTTATCCGCGTAAGATCTCCATGCTTTGCCATGATGCCTTAGAAACTATTGTAATGAAGGAGCAGCCAGCAGTGACTGAAGAGGTAATTGAAAGCTTGACCAGGGAAAGAATCGGGGTATGAAAGATAATATTTCTCCGGAAGAAAAACTTTTAAAGCTGATAAAAGGAGATAAGAAGCTGCCTGTTGAAAAGAAAGATTCTCCTTTGCAACCGGCATTAAAAATTACCGCAAAAAAAAATGATCCGGGGCCGATCGGGAAAAATTTAGCTCATTTTCTAATCGGTAAAATCAAGCCTTTGTTGATCATTGGCTCTTTAATTTATTTAGTTGCTGCTTTTGTCTATCCTTGGGTGGGTTTAAAGAAAATTAATTTGCCTGTTATATCGGAGAAAATGAAGCAAACGCCACAGGCAGAGACAAAAAAGGAAAGTAAGCCCTTCGAATTTTATTTAAAAGGTATGCAGGGCCGTCAGATATTTGGCACTTTTTCCGGGAAAGAAGAGGGGCAGGCGGCGCAAGTTGCCGCGGAAGCGGATTCAATTAAGGATATTAATCTGATGGGCGTTATCCTTGGCGATAACCCACAGGCAATCATCGAAGATAAAAAAACCCAGAAAACGGTTTATGTTAGCCGCGGCCAATTTATCGGCCAGTTCCAGGTAGAAGAGATTAAAGAAGGAAAAGTAATCTTAAATTATAAAGGGCAAAGATACGAATTGGGGGTATAACCTGTAGGAGGGGTTAAATGAAGAATAAATCAGTAATGTTTTTTACCGTGTTTTTTTTATTATTCAGCGTTTGGGCTTTTGCCGCTAAGGAAACTTCCGATCCTGATATTATAAATCCTTCTCCTCAAGTAAATCTTTCTCCTCAGATCCAGGCTGCTACTGCGCAGAGTAAGATCTCGTTAGATTTAAAGGGCATGGATGTTGTGGATGTGCTCAAGATGTTGGCGACCCGCGCGGCAATGAATATCGTCATCGGCAAGAATGTCTCGGGAAAAGTAACAATTCTTCTAAAGGATGTGGATGTGAAAGATGCTTTTGAAATAGTTGTGCTTGCTAATGATCTAGCATGTGATACAAAAGGCGCAATCATTAATGTGATGACTCAAAGAGACTATGAATTGCTTTACGGAGAGCGTTATCAGGATAAGAAGCAGGCAAAGATCATTCAGCTTAAATATGCCAAGGCCGCGGATATTTCTAAGGCGCTGAATCAGATTAAAACCAATATCGGCAAAGTTGTGATCGATGAAGGTTCGAATACTGTGGTTCTCGTGGATGCCCCGGAAGCCCTAAAACAAATGGAAGATTTCCTCCAGAAGTCTGACCTGCCGATGGAAACCAGGGTTTTTAGTCTGGATTATGCCCAGGCAGAAAAGATCAATACTAAGCTTCAAGAAACAATAACTAAAGGGGTCGGTTCGATTAAATTTGACGAGCGTACGAATAAATTAGTAGTACGGGATTATCCGGAGAAGCTCAACGAGATCAGTAAAATTGTTACCGCCTTTGATGAAAAAACTCCCCAGGTTCTAATAGATGCCCAGTTGATAGAAGTAGATCCTTCTGATAAATTCGAGATGGGGGTGAATTGGGATTATTGGATAAAAAAATATTTTGAATTTAGGTCCGCTTTGCCGATCAATACTGCTAGTACGCTATTCTTGGGTACAGTGCAAACTGGCACTCCCGATGCCCCGGGTAAATACAAGGCGGTGATGGATGTTTTGCGCACCATTGGCGATACAAAAATTCTTTCCAGCCCCAGGATCATGGTTTTAAACAATCAAGAAGCAAAGATACACGTGGGTAAAAAAGAGGCTTATATTACTTCTACTACTTCACAGGGGGGCAGTGGCAATACCGTAACTTCTCAGACGGTGAATTTCGTGGATACCGGGATAACATTGAGCGTTACCCCTACCATAAACAAAGAAGGTTTTATTACGATTAAGATAAAACCCGAAGTGAGCGAAGCGACTTCTGTAGATTTGCTTGCAGATGGGCAAAAAACCTCCGTACCTATAGTTACTAGCTCTGATGCCGAGACTACTGTGATGGTAAAAGATGGCGTGACCGTAATTATGGGCGGTTTAGCCAAGGATAAGAAAGATAAAACCGTAAAAAAGATACCACTCTTGGGCGATATTCCAGGCGTAGGTTTTCTTTTTCGTAGCACCAGTGATAATCTGACTAAAACAGACCTCGTAATTCTTTTAACTCCGCATATCATGTCTGGAGAAAGTTCTTTTTCTGATTTTGAGCAAGTTAAGCCGAAAGATGGTTTTATCGCAAAAATGGTGGACGGAAAGATCATTAAGGAGCGGTATAGCCGGCAGGATGCGCAGCAGCAATATTACAATTTAATCTCCAGTAAAGTAAAGGCCCTGACCTTATTTAACCAGCCTAAAGATACCAAGGGTTCTGTGGAAGTTCTCTTTACGCTGGCTGCTAACGGCCAAATCATCTCCGGCCCGCAGATCGTTACCTCTGATAATCAGGCTTTAAACGAAACAGTAATTGCCTGTATTAAGGACGCGGCACCTTTTAATCCGTTTCCCGTAGATTTAAAGAAAGCAGAAGAAACTTTCCGCGTCACGCTAGATTACAAATAAGCTCTCTAGCCTATTTGAGTTGACATAAATCTCATTCTGCGATATAATTGTAAAACTATGGAATTAAACGAACTTATAGAATTAAAAAAGGCAAAAGCGCAAGCGCTTAAAGCCAAAGAGGTTGAGCTTTACCCAAGCAAAACTCCGCAACATAGCACTATTTTGTCTGTTTTGGAGAATTTTGAGGTCGGCAGCAAAGTTAACCTTTGCGGCCGGGTAATGGCAAAACGCTCTCATGGCAAGGCGGTATTTTCGGACCTCAGGGATTCTACCGGGAAAATCCAGCTCTACGTAAAAGCGGATATTATCGGCCAGGAGAATTTTCTTATCTTTGAAAATATTGAAGTTGCGGATTTTATCGAGGTCGAAGGTGAACTCTTTAAGACCCATACCGGTGAATATACCCTAAAAGTAGAAAAGTTTTTCTTTTTGGCCAAAGCCTTAAGGCCATTACCGGAGAAATGGCATGGCTTAAAAGATGTGGATTTACGTTACCGCCAGCGTTATCTGGATTTAATTGCCAATGAAGAGGTAAAAAAAGTATTTCTCGCACGTTCGCGGATTATCCGTAATATCAGGAAATTTCTTGATGATCAGGGATATCTGGAAGTAGAAACTCCGATGATGCATTCGATTGCCGGAGGAGCTGCAGGACGCCCCTTTAAAACTTTTCATAATGAATATAACCTGAATTTAAATTTAAGGATCGCCCCTGAATTATATCTTAAGCGGCTGTTGGTAGGTGGTTTTGACCGGGTTTATGAAATTAACCGCAGCTTCAGGAATGAAGGGGTTTCCACCAGGCACAATCCGGAATTTACCATGTTAGAGGTTTATACTGCTTATGCTAATTATGAAGATATGATGCTGCTTGCGGAAAATTTAATTGTTTCTACTGCGCAGGAGATTTTCGGAGAAACAAAATTTAATTATCAGGATAAACTAATAGATTTAGCTACTCCTTGGAAGCGGGTATCTTTTGCCGATTTAGTAAAGGAAAAATTTGGCATTCTACCCGAGGATGGCGAAGCAGTGATGTTGAAGAAATTACAGGAAAAAGGTTTTGCCAAAGAAGTTGCAAAATTATCGCGTACGCAGATCGCGAAAATTATCGAAGAGGTACTGGAAGAAGGAATGAGCTTGAATCCGACTTTTGTCACGGATTATTTTTCCAGCATGTGCCCATTGGCAAAGAATAAAAAAGATAACCCCTTAATTTCCGAAAGATTCGAACTCTATATTGCTGGCCTAGAGATTGGCAATGCCTATTCTGAGTTAAATGATCCTTTAGAGCAAAAGAAGCGTTTTGAAGAAGAGCTTAAAGATTTAAAGGCAGAAGAGAAAAAAACTGTGGATGAAGATTATTGTTTAGCCCTAGAGCACGGCATGCCTCCGGCTGGCGGCTTAGGAATCGGTATAGATAGATTAGTAATGTTGCTTACCGGACAGGCATCAATCAGGGATGTGATTTTATTCCCACTCTTACGTCCGGAATCAGAATAATATGCGCACAGAATTATTTATCAGCTGGCGGTATCTGGCCACCAAAAGAAAAGAAAAATTCATTTCTTTGATTAGTGTGATCTCGATCATGGGAGTTGCTATCGGAGTAGCAGCGCTCATTGTGGTGATTGCGGTAATGAGCGGATTTGATAAGGACCTGCGCGATAAGATCGTGGGTAATTATTCTCACATTACCATTTCAGGTTATAAAGGGATTAGTGGCGCAGAGTATGAAGATATCGTCAAAAAAATTTCCTCGAATGCGCATATTCAAGGATTAAGCCCTTATGTGCAAGGACAGGTGTTAGTCAAAGAGGCACAACGTTATTTTGCTGTCGGGTTAAAGGGAATAGATCCGCAGAAAGAAAGCAAAGTTACCAGGATCAGCCAGTATCTGATTAAAGGCAAGATTGACGATTTAAATGCCGGAAATGTCGTGATCGGAAAAGAATTAGCTGCTTACCTGGGTTTAAGATTGAATTCTACCCTGTCGATGTTTTCGCCTCTCGGAAAACAATACAGTTTAAAGGTGGTAGGGATCTTTAAATCCGGGATGTATGATTATGATTTAAATTTAATTTTTACGGATTTAAAGACCGCCCAGGATATTCTAGGGCTAGAGGATAAGATTAGTGCAGTGGCAGTAAAACTGGATAATCTTTATTTAGCGGACAAGCTCGTGCCGCAATTTACTAATTTATTGGGCATGGATTACATTCTAAAAAGCTGGACCCAGGCAAATGAGAATTTTTTCGCAGCCCTTAAGTTAGAGAAACTCACGATGTTTATTATCCTGACCTTGATTATACTGGTAGCCTCTTTTAATATTATTAGTACGCTGATTGTGATGGTAGTGGAAAAAACCAAGGATATCGGAATTTTGAAAGCATTGGGGATGAATGCCAGGCAGATCAGAAGAATTTTTACCTATGAAGGCCTGATTATCGGAGGGCTGGGTACTTTTTTTGGCGCCTTAGGCGGGATTACCCTTTGTTTGCTCTTAAAAAAATATCAGTTTATTCGGCTTCCTCAGGATATCTATTATATTGACCGGCTACCTGTAGCCATTGACTGGATGGATGTGAGCCTGGTAGTAATGGCAGCGATGTTTATTACAGTAGTTTCTACAATCTATCCTGCGGCTAAGGCCGCCGGATTTAAGCCGGTTGAGGCATTAAGGTACGAATAGAGATGCTGGAAGCTAAAAATATCCATAAGGTTTATTATAACGGTAAAGATTCTTTAGAGGTATTAAAGGGTGTAGATATAAAAATCAGTAAGGCAGAGTTTGTGGCAGTTGTCGGGCCATCCGGAGCGGGAAAGTCGACACTTTTACACATTCTAGGCGGCTTAGATTCTCCTTCGCAAGGAAATGTAGTTTTTCAGGAAGAAGATTTATACCTGCGCCCTGATAGCGAGCTTTGCAAAATCAGGAATGAAAGAATAGGATTTATTTTTCAGTTCTACCATTTATTACCGGAATTTAATGTTTTGGAAAATGTTTTAATGCCGGCGTTAGTGAGGTCGCAAAGCCACAAGGTCACAAAGTCACAGACGCAGGAAAAAGCAAGAGAACTTTTAAAGCAGACAGGTTTGGAAAAGAGGATGGATTATTTTCCCTCCCAGCTTTCCGGGGGAGAGAAGCAAAGAGTGGCTATTGTGCGCGGATTAATCAATAGTCCGGCATTACTGCTTTGTGATG
>JAQUNE010000062.1 GCA_028717765.1 Candidatus Omnitrophota bacterium
CCGTATATTTCGGAGCGCTTCCGCCAATCGGCTCAAACATCGAAACACCTTGCGGATTAATATTACCGCCGGCAGCGATACCCATACCCCCCTGGATCATCGCACCCAAATCCGTAATAATATCTCCGAACATATTATCGGTAACAATCACATCAAACCATTCTGGATTCTTCACAAACCACATCGTAGTTGCATCCACGTGGGCATAATCAGTGGTAATATCCGGATATTCCTTGGCTACTTCATGGAAAGCACGTTCCCAAAGATCCCAGGCAAAAGTTAAGACATTGGTCTTACCGCAAAGCGTGAGTTTTTTCTTGCGGTTACGCTTACGGGTATACTCAAAGGCATAACGGATACAGCGTTCCACACCTTTACGTGTATTATAAGAAATCTGCAGTGCCACCTCATCTTTGGTCCCCTTGGCTTGAAATTCTCCCATCCCTTTATAAAGGCCTTCGGAATTTTCCCGCACCACAACAAAATCGATATCCTCTGGTTTTTTATCCTTCAACGGGCAGAAAGCTTGATTATAAAGTTTTATGGGGCGTAAATTAATATACTCATCCAGAGAGAAACGCAATTTAAGTAAGACTCCCGTCTCTAAAATCCCCGGCTTTACATCCGGATGGCCAATTGCTCCAAGGTAAATTGCCTGATATTTCTTTAATTCAGCAATATCTTGATCATCCAAAGTCTTCGAAGTTTTTAAGTAGCGCGCGCCTCCAAAATCAAAAACCTTAGATTCATATTTGAAACTAAATTTTTCACTGGCAGCTTTTAAAACCTTTAAGCCCTCTTGAATTACCTCTGGCCCGGTCCCATCTCCGGGAATGACCGCAATTTTATACATTTTTTCCCTTCCTGTGTTTCTTTACGTAATTCATCAGGCCGCCTTCTTCTACAATTGACTGCAAAAATTGTGGGAAGGCCTGGGCCTGATAAATTTTATCTTGAGTTAGATTTTTTATTATACCACTGGAGAGATCTATTTCAAGTATATCCCCTTCTTTAATATCGCCTGTATCTAAAAGCTCAACAAAGGGTAGACCGATATTGATCGCATTCCTAAAAAATATCCCCGCGAAACTACTGGCAATTACCGCTGCCACGCCACAGCCTTTAATCGCCAAAGGCGCATGCTCGCGCGAAGAACCACAACCAAAGTTTTTTCCGGCAACGATAATATCCCCCGGCTTGACATTTTTCACAAAATCCGGCGCAATGGTTTCCATACAATGACTACCCAACTCCTTTGCCTCGGTAGAAACCAGATATTTTGCCGCAATAATATCATCGGTATTAATATCATTGCCAAATTTATGCGCTTTACCTTTAATAAGCATTATTTGCTTACCTCTTGCGGATGCGTAATTCTTCCGGCAATACTTGATGCTGCAGCTACCGCCGGATTTGAAAGATAAACTTCTGAAGCAGGGCTACCCATTCTGCCGATGAAATTACGGTTAGTTGTAGCAAGGCATCTTTCGCCTTGCGTTAGAATGCCAACGTGTCCGCCTAAACACGGGCCACAGGTAGGGGTAGAAAATACTCCGCCGGCTTTAACAAAAATTTCTGCCAAACCCTCTTTTACCGCTTGCAGATATATCTTTTGGGTCGCCGGGATGACAATTAACCTTAATCCGGGCTTAATTTTTTTCCCTTTTAATAACCTTGCCGCAATTCTTAAATCACTGATCCTGCCATTAGTACAAGAACCGATTACTACCTGATCCAGATGGATATCTTTTAAGTGGCTAACCGGCTTAACATTGCTGGGTAA
This sequence comes from Candidatus Omnitrophota bacterium, assembly GCA_028717765.1. Next base: position 1,784 of record JAQUNE010000062.1, read on the forward strand.
ATGCGGACAGGCAACTTGCGGTTCAAGCTTAGACACATCATAAGTATAGACTTTTTCATAATGCGCGTCTTTATCGCTCTTATAAATTTTAAATTTACGCTTAGAAGCTGCGCTAGCATATTTTAAAGTAACTTCATCCGGCTCGATTAGGCCTGCCCTTGCCCCTGCTTCAATTGCCATATTACTCATGGCAAATCTATCATCCATGCCTAATTTTTTAATTATCGGCCCAGAAAACTCCATTGCCTTATATAGGGCTCCGTCAACTCCGATCGATCCAATGGTAAAAAGGATAAGGTCCTTGCCCCCCACCCATTTATTCAACTTACCCGTATAAATAAATTTAATTGAGGCCGGTACCTTAAACCAGCATTTTCCATCGACAAACGAACGCGCCAAATCTGTTGAACCTACCCCCGTTGAATAAACACCTAATGCCCCATAGGTACAAGTATGGGAATCTGCCCCGATTACCAAATCTCCCGGTAGCACCAATCCTAACTCAGGCAAAAGCGCATGTTCAATACCCATGCAACCGATCTCAAAGTAGTTTTTAATTTTCTGCTCTTTGGCAAAATTTGCCAGGATTTTACATTGATTGGCACTTCTTAAATCCTTTGCCGGAGCAAAATGGTCAGGCACCAGGACTATTTTTTTTGCATCAAAAACTTTCTTTATCCCGGTTTTTTTAAATTCCGAAATTGCGATCGGCGCAGTAATATCATTACCCAAGCACAAGTCTACTCGAGCTTCAATGAAATCACCCGGATTGATCTCTTTTTTATCGGTATGGGCTAATAAAATCTTTTCAGCAATTGTGTAGGGCATAGAAGAAAGTGCGTTTAGGAAATTATTTAAATTTTCTTACGATGAGTGTGGCATTATGGCCGCCGAATCCTAAAGAATTTGACATACAGACGTTTACCTCATGCTTACGCGCTGTATTAGGCACATAATCCAGATCACAATCAGGATCGGGGTATTCATAATTAATTGTCGGCGGGATAACTTTATCTCTTATGGCTAGACAACAAACCACAAATTCTACACCTCCGGCAGCTCCTAAAAGATGGCCGGTCATGGATTTAGTAGAGGAAATCATTACCTTTTTCGCGTAATCCCCCATCGCCTTTTTGATCGATAAGGTTTCATATTTATCATTAAGCTTTGTTGAGGTGCCATGGGCATTAATATAATCAATCTGCTCAGGGGTAAGTTTAGCGTCAGCTAAAGCAATCTTCATTGCCCTGGCCGCACCATCTCCAGTCGGGTCCGGAGCAGTCATATGAAAGGCATCGCAAGACATACCGTATCCGACAATCTCAGTTAAAATTTTCGCATTTCTCTTCTGGGCATGCTCCAATGTTTCTAAAATTACAATGCCGCATCCTTCGCCGATAACAAAACCATCGCGTTCGCGGTCAAAAGGACGGCTGGCTTTTTCCGGCTGGTCATTACGGGTAGAGAGGGCTTTTAAGGCACAAAATCCTCCCACACCAGTAGCTACAACACAGCTTTCCGTGCCTCCGGCAACCATCACATCCGCATCGCCGTATAAAAGCATCCTATAGGCATCTCCGATAGCATGCGAACCCGAAGCACAGGCAGTAGCAACACAGGAATTAGGCCCTTTCAAACCAAAATTAATTGCCGTCTGGCCGCTAGCCTCGTTAACAATTAACATCGGGATCAAAAAAGGTGACATCCGGGAAACGCCCTTAAATAACATCACCTTATGCTCTTCCTCTATAGTATGCAAACTGCCAATTCCTGAGCCAATTAATACACCAATGCGTTCCCTGTTTTCTTTTTCCAAATCCAGGCCTGATTGCTCAAGTGCCTGCTTTGTAGCGGCAACCGCGTATTGTCCGAATTTATCCATACGCTTGGTATCTTTAGTAGTCAGGCCATAAAGAGCAGGATTAAACCCCTTAACCTCCGCAGAAATCCGCGAATCAAATGGACTGGCATCAAAAGAAGTAGTCGGACCAACCCCGCCTTTTCCCTCCTGTAAGGATTTCCAAAAAGTAGAAATCTCATTTCCTACTGGAGAGATAATTCCTAATCCTGTAACCACAATGCGTTTTTTTTCCATAATCAAAATTTACCCCGCCAATGCTAATGGCGGGGTATCTATTTTAAATTAACTAAAAGTAACCAACGTTATTTATTCCCGGATTTTTCTTCGATGTACTTGATGGCATCGCCAACAGTAGTAATCTTCTCTGCATCTTCATCCGGTATCTCAATGCCAAACTCTTCTTCTAAAGCCATTACCAACTCAACCGTATCCAGAGAATCTGCGCCCAAATCATCAACAAATGATGCTTCTGGCGTGACCTCTTCAGGTTTTACACCCAGTTGTTCCGCTATAATTGATTTTACCTTATCTTGCACTGCCATTTACTCCTCCTTGCCCACAAGGGCACACCCGCGCAATTCCTCTTAAGCGCGGGGTGTTTGCTGTTAAGACATTACCATGCCGCCGTCAACTACGATGGTCTGTCCGGTAATATAGTTCGCTTCTTCAGATGCTAAAAATAAACAAGCATTTGCTACATCTAGTGGGAATCCTAGCCTATTCATCGGGATCAAGCTTAACATTTTCTCTTTGACTTCTTGCGGCAACTTCGCGGTCATCTCTGTCTGGATAAACCCAGGGGCAACCGCATTAATATTGATGTTACGACTGGCAAATTCCTTTGCCGTAGTTTTGGTCAAAGCAATGATTCCCGCCTTAGATGCAGAATAATTTGCCTGGCCAGGATTTCCGATAATGCCAATGATCGATGCAATATTAACGATTTTACCTCTACGCTGTTTCATCATCACCCGGGATACGGCTTTCGTACAGTTAAAAGTACCTTTAAGATTAACGTTTATTACCGCGTCCCAGTCCGCATCACTCATTCTTAACATCAGATTGTCTTTAGTGATGCCAGCGTTGTTAACTAATATATCAACCTTTGCGAATTTGTCAAGAATTTTATTTAAAGTTTCTTCAACCTTCGTATAATCAACAACATTAAGCTCAACTGCCAAGGACTTTACCCCCAGGGCCTCTATCTGCCGGCTGGTCTCTTCTGCCTTGCTAAGATTGATATCGCTGATCACCACATCCGCGCCCTCTCTGGCGAAAGCCAGGGCAATCTCCCTGCCGATGCCTTGCGCCGAGCCTGTAACCAACACTAGATTATTCTTAAAACGCATCTTACCCTCCGCAAAGATTTGTCAGAATATCTTCTTTCTTTTCAATGCTCGTCACTTGCGCAGCCGGATCGATCTTACGCATTAAACCTTTTAAAATTTTTCCTGGCCCAAATTCAAAAAACTTATCTACGCCTTGAGCAAGCATAAAACGCATGGAATCTTCCCATAAAACCGGGCTATAGATCTGCTTCACCAGGTTTTCTTTAATCTGGCTGGCTTTATTCTTCGGCAAGGCATCAACATTACTTACCAGAGGAACCTTTGGATCTTTCAGCGTAACTGTTGCCTCTAAAAATTTCCCGAATTCCGTCGCTGCTTCCTGCATCAACGGAGAATGAAAAGCGCCGCTTACCTCCAAATCAATTGCTTTTTTCGCGCCTTGATTCAAGGCTAATGCTTTTACCTGTTCAATAGCTTCTTTTTTTCCGGAAATTACAATCTGCCCGGGACAATTCAAATTAGCTAAATAGGCTCCGGGAATAGAAGCACAGATATCTTTTAATACTTCCCGGTCCATGCCAATAATTGCTGCCATTGTGCCGGGATTTTTCACTGCTGCTGCATTCATCAATTCTGCCCTCTTACGCACCAGTTTCAAAACGTCAGGAAAATTTAAAACCTCTGCTGCTACCAACGCGGCATATTCTCCAAGGCTTAACCCCGCAACATAGCTAACTCCTAACTCCTGGCTCCTGACTCCTGACTTAAACGCCTCAAATGCCGCAATATCCACTGTGAGCACAGCAGGCTGACAGATATTCGTCATCTTCAACGAATCTGGATTTCCCGCGCAACAGGTTTCTTTTAAATTAAATCCCAAAACCTGATTTGCTTTTTCAAAGATCTCGTCACTGCCTGGGAAAGCCTCGCAGAGGTCTTTTCCCATACCTATATATTGGCTGCCCTGTCCGGCAAAAAGGTATCCTACCATTCGATTAAACAGGCTCCCCAAACTAGGCCAGCGCCAAAAGCATCAAGAAGAATAATATCCCCTTTTTTTACTTTTCCATTTTTCACTGCTTCACATAAAGCCGTAGCAGTAGAAGCAGAAGACATATTCCCGAATTTTTCGATATTCAGATAAATTTTTTCCTCTGATAAGCCTAATTTTTTTGCTACTGCCATAATAATCCTGGCATTGGCCTGATGGGGAATCACTATATCCACATCAGAAAATTTAAGTTTTGCCTGCTCTAATACTTTTTTCGCAGCTTCTGTCATGATCGTTACTGCCAGTTTAAATAATTCATTACCTTGCATCTTAATATAATGCATCCTGTTATCTATAGTCTGATGAGTTGCCGGTAATCTTGAGCCGCCTGCCGGAACATTTAATAATTCCGTCATCCCGTCACTTCCCAAATAAGTAGAAATTATCCCACCGGATTTAACTTCTGAAAGAATCGCCGCCCCTGCCCCATCACCAAATAAAACACAGGTATTCCTGTCTTTCCAGTCAGTAATCGAAGAAAGCACTTCTGTGCCGACCACTAAAGCGTTTTTGTAAAATCCGCTAGCAATAAACTGCTGGGCTGTAGCTAAGGCATAGACAAAACCGGCACAAGCGGCTGAAATATCAAAACAGGCTGCTCTTTTCGCGCCGAGCTTCGCCTGGACAAAACAAGCAGTAGAAGGAAACTGCATATCAGGGGTGATCGTAGCAACGATAATTAAATCCAAGTCTTGCGCTTTTAATTTAGCGTTTCTTAAAGCATCTTCCGCGGCTTTGACAGCCAGATCAGAAGCCGCTTCATTGTTACCAACAAGGTGGCGCTCTTTGATACCCGTGCGAGTGGTAATCCACTCATCCGAAGTATCTACCATTTTTTCTAAATCTTTATTGGTAAGAATTTTCTCCGGTATGTACTCGCCTACGCTGATTATCCCTACTTTTTTCATTCCACTCTTTCTTGCTATTTCATCACGGCTTCCGCAGCATTTACAGCTTCTAAGATCTTACGGTTAACCTGCCGCTCCACTTCTTCGTTAGCAACGCGAATAGCATTTTTAATTGCCCTGAGATTAGAACGGCCATGGCCAATAATAGTAATACCATCAACCCCTAAAAGTGGGGCTCCACCATAATCAGCATAATCTAATTCTTTTTTAAATTTCATAAAGGTCTGTTTTAAAAGCAAGATGCCGATTTTTCCCAAGATATTACTCTTGAGTAGATGGCGTTTTAGAAATACCTGAATTGCTTCTGCCGTGCCCTCAGTAACCTTTAAGGCGATATTCCCGACAAACCCGTCACAGACGATAATATCGCATTTTCCAGAAAACAAAGCTTTGCCTTCGACATTACCGATAAAATTAAGCGGGCTCTTAGAAAGCAGCTCAAAGGTTTCTTTGATAAAATCCGTCCCCTTAGATTCCTCTTCTCCTACATTTAAGAGGCCAACTGAAGGATTTGGCTTATTAAAAATATTCTTCACATAGGCATCTGCCATGATCCCGTATTGCAGTAAATGTAGTGGTTTTGGATCTATATTAGCCCCGACATCAATGATCAAAGAAGTCCCCTTCAATGTCGGGGTGACAATAGCGATCCCCGGCCGCTCCACAGATGAAATTAATCCTAAGGTTAGGGTAGCTGCACAAACTACAGCTCCGGTATTACCAGCACTAAAAAAAGCTGCCCCCTTACCCTCTTTTACTAAATTTAAACCCACAACTATAGAAGAATTCCTTTTTCGGCGCACGCTGGTT
>JAQUNE010000063.1:0-1910 GCA_028717765.1 Candidatus Omnitrophota bacterium
GAGAAATCCTTTTCCTTAAATCCAAGCCCCATCAAAATTTTCTTAGCCTTATGCTCTAATTCAAAAAAACCCAAAGATTCTAATTCATGCAATACCTCTCCATACCGCTTAGAGTCAGCGGCATTTTTTTCTTCGAGTTCGTTTTTTTCTTTACTTAAGGCAAGTACTGTGGCGTCGCCTTCGGTGAGTTCTGCCAACACCGTGCGCTCGGAATGAAAAGACGCTTCCTGAGGAAGGAAACCAATGCGTAAATTTTTATTGGTGTGGATCGTACCGCTGGAAGACTCTGTTTCTCCAAGGATCAGAGAGAACAAAGTACTCTTACCGGCACCATTTGGCCCAATCAGGCCGATTTTCTCGTGCCGATTAACGGTTAAGGATAGATTCTCGAAAAGAACTTTCTTGCCGTAATTTTTTGAGAGGTTGGAGAAAATAATCATCTGAAATTATTTAAGATTCTCCTCAATCTGCAATAAAATTCCCTCGGCAAGGGTTAACTTGGGAAACATAAACTCTCTGGCTGTAACAGAAACATAGGTTTGGTTGAATGATTTCTTTTCTATCTTGATCGTCACCTGGGCACCACCGATTTCCCCATCTAACTGCCCAAGCTGGTCATTGGCGCTTTTCGAATTACCCATTTGCGATAATGTCCTTACGCTAGCGCGGTAGACCTCTTGATACCCCTTTCTTAAAGTGGTAGCGGCATAATCTTTACCGGTAAAAAGCACTGCCGCGGTAAAAGGAAAAAACGACATTCCCGCCAGGCTTGCTGCCCCATAAATCGCCGCACTTTTAATTGCTGTCGGCTTTAAAGATTCCACCAGGATCAAACTGATGAATTGCTGGGCACTGGTAATATTTTTATAGACCCGGTTTTTTATCCCCACATCATAAACTTCCACCCAAAGCTTACCTGAACGGTTATAATCCTTAAAAATTACCCTTCCGATGCTTAAATCAAGATTATCTATCGCCAAGGATAGCGGCTTAGAAGCTTTTTCATCTTTTTTTGCCACCTTTAGCTCATCGACGTTTAATTTTCCTTCTTTATTCTTAATTACTGTCACTTCTTTTAAGTCCACTTTTACGTCAATTAAATGTAATTTTCCTTTGAGAATGCTCGGTAAATCATAATTTACCTGGATCTTTGAAATATCCAATAAGGCTCCATAAGGATATCCGCTGGGATTAAAAATGGCAAAATTATTAATTTTTACTTTATGGTTCAACAGCCCCAGTGATAAATTTCCGATCTCAACCTTTGTACCGACTACATTGCTTACCTGCATGGAAGCGATAGTTTTTACTATCTGGTCTTTTACTATAACCAATACAAATAGAGCAGCAATTACAAGGATGATTACCAAAAGCTTGTTTTTCATTTCGCCATCCCTCCTTACATACAGATGTACACCGACCTTTCCGATAAGGTCGGGTGTCTAAATTTCCGCTTCGATTTTTTCGATCAGGCTCTGTGCCTCGCGGATCAGGCCCGCAGGTAATAATTTCGCCACTTCAATTTCCTGTTTCAATGATTTAAGTGTGGCTAAAAATCTTTTTATTGTCGTGGTTTTTCTCGCTTCTCTGGCTTCTTCCGGAGCTAATTCCACCCTGCTGCGAATCAAAGCACTAAGGTCTTTTTTTACCTCGCGGGCATCCCTGCCTTTTTCAAAAACCTGCTTCTTTAAATCCTGATAATCATCAGCATCGATCTTCTTATTTTTTGCCATACGCAACACATCCACAGATTCAAAAGTAGGCACTGCCAGGGCGTTCTGTGACTGCATATAGTCACTTTTCAGGTATGCCGGCTCTTCTTTCTCTAAAAAATAATATGACCTTAAAAGTTTCATTGCCGTTTGTTTACGGATGCCGATTTCTTTCACGGTATAAATATCAAAACTGCC
>JAQUNE010000063.1:2010-7555 GCA_028717765.1 Candidatus Omnitrophota bacterium
ACTGCATATAGTCACTTTTCAGGTATGCCGGCTCTTCTTTCTCTAAAAAATAATATGACCTTAAAAGTTTCATTGCCGTTTGTTTACGGATGCCGATTTCTTTCACGGTATAAATATCAAAACTGCCATAACCCCATTCTTTATACAGTTTGTCCTTTAAAACCGTATAAAGCGAGCGCCCTAACTCGATCCAGGAACTCTTAAAACCTTTAGCATTCTCTAGCACATGGTAACGAAAGGAATTTTCATCCAGCTGCCCCATTTTTTCTTCGATATTTTCCAGAGACTTAGACTTTGCGACGTTCATTTTACCTCCTAATAAACTTCTTAGCCTTTTCTAAGGCTTCTTTCTTAGTTTTTACCTTACCAATTGCCTGCAGTTCTTCAATCTCGTTTAAAATTTTTCCAATTAACGGTGAAGGGGTAAGTTTAAATTTTTTTATTAGATCATCTCCGTTAATCAAGCGGGTAATTTTTTTCTCTTTTTGCTTACGGAAATATTCCCGCATCAACGCAGCAACTACTACCTCATGTTGGCTGCGTGACTGCTGGGTGGTCAATCTACCCCTGGTTGCGCGCTGATCAGCCAAAGAAACCAAAAGCACACTGATTGCCTCTTTGCCGGTATCGCGAAAATACCTGAATTTTGCCCTGGCGCTGGGTTGCGGGCTATCTGCCAGATATCCCGGCCTTAAGTGCCAAAAAACCATTTTTGAGAGCGCTTCAATCTCGTCATTAGAAAGTTTTATCCGCCGGGCAATATTCCTTGCTAAATGCGCACCGACTCTTTCATGGCCATGAAAAATAGTCTTTCCGCCCTTGCGCCGTTTTGCCTGGGGTTTGCCGATATCATGTAAAAATGTGCCGAGTTTTAGCAAGGTAAGTCGCGTTCTTTCAGACGAAATCACCTGCTGCAGGAATACCCGGATATCAGGGTTATTCTTGTGATCTACAATGATTTCTTCCAACTTTTTTACTGCCTCAAAACTGTGCTTTAGAACATCTAAGTGGTGATACGGGCCTTGGTTGACCCCGCGCATGATTTCAATTTCCGGAATAATAATTTTTAGAATCTTTAATTTATCGAGTAAAACTAAATACTCGTAAGCATTGGACTGGCTAAGGATCTTAAAAAGCTCATCGCGAATGCGCTCAGAAGAAACATTACTTAATTTTTCCCTTTTTGACCTGATCAATTTCATGGTCTCTGGCGTAATTTTAAACCCAAAAATTGCCGATAAGCTAAAAGCCCTTAAGATACGCAGCGGATCCTCATCAAAAACAGCAGGATGAATGATCTGAATGCGTTTTAATTTTAAATCTTTTTGTGCGCCAAAAGGGTCAATTAAGGTTTGGGGGATTTTTTTTGCCGCCAGGTATTGCGATAACTCCAATGCCAAAGAATTAATGCTGAAATCGCGGTGCAAAAGGTCGTCTTTTAATCTCTTACCGCGAAAATCCGCGAAATCCAGGGTATAAGTTTTTTCCTGGATTCGTTTTACCAAACGGCAACAACCATGCTCTTTATCCAAAACTACAAAGCCGGCATGAATTTTACGCGCCAGCGCCCTGCCAAAGCTAATCGCCTGTTTTTCCAGGCAAAAATCGATATCAGGATTAGGCTTCTGCCGCTTCAAAAGAATATCGCGCAGATATCCGCCAACAAGGTAAATTTTTTTCCTTTTACCCTTGGCGAAGCGCGAAATTTCTTCTAGGAGATCAAATTCTAAAGTAACCACTATTTATTTTGATTGAATATTTCGGATTGTTTAATTACTTCATCTTCGACAAAAATCGGGGCATGCGCCCTGACTGCTAAGGCGATCGTATCGGAAGGACGGGCATCGATCACTTTTATTTCCCCTGAATTTGCCTTAATGAATAATTTCGCGTGGAAAGTATTTTCTTCTAATTTATCGATAATGACCTTCTCCACCGAGGCCTCAAGGTTTTCAATGGTTAAATGCAACAGATCATGTGTTAATGGCCTGGGCGGCTGGAAACCGCTGATCTTTAATTTTATTGCCGAAGCCTCCGGCAGGCCGATGACAATCGGCAGCACCCTTTCTCCGTTTTTTTCTTTCAAAACAATCAACTGGTCATGCCTTTTCTCGTCGATGACAATTTTATTTAATTCCATTTCTACCATTTAAGTAAAACTCCTCTCTATCTTCTACTGCCGGCCTTCATTGCTGGCGGCCTTTCTTTATTAAGAATATCCTTTAACTCCACCATAAACTGCCCAACATCTTTAAACTGCCTGTACACCGAGGCAAAACGCACATAAGCAACATCATCCAGTGCCTTTAATTTTTCCATGACTAATTCTCCGATCCGGCTGGAACTAACCTCGCGGTCAGATTTTTTCTGGATTGCATGCTCAACCTGTGTGGCGATCTCTTCCATTTTTTCCATACTGATCTGGCGCTTCTCGCAGGCCTTCATGATCCCGGAAAGGATTTTTTTCCGGTCGAAACTCTGGCGCCTGCCATCTTTTTTGATCACCATCACCGAGACTTCTTCGACATACTCATAAGTAGTAAAGCGCTTCTGGCACTTTAAACATTCCCTGCGCCGGCGCACTGCTGATTCTTCGCTGGTCGCGCGGGAATCCACTACTTTATCTTCCTTGTGCCCGCAAAAAGGACATCTCATTTTAATTTCCTAACCTTGATCTTGGCCTCTTTTAAAAACTTCATTGCCATTTTGTCGGGATAATCGCCGTTGATCACGATCTCTTTAATCGCGGCATTAATCAACATCTTGGCACAGATAATACAAGGCTGATTAGTCAGGTACAAAATACTTTCTCTTGTGCCCACTCCGTGCAAAGCCGCCTGAATGATCACATTCTGCTCCGCGTGCAAAGCGCGGCAAAGTTCATGCCGCTCCCCGGAAGGTATGCCTAATCTTTCTCTTTCGCAAAACCCGATTTCCAGGCAATCCTTTAGCCCCGAAGGCGCTCCGTTATAACCAGTGGCTAAAATTCTTTTATCTTTTACCAGTACAGCACCTACATGGCGCCGATGGCAAGTAGACCTCTTGGCAACTAAATTGGCAACCTCTAAAAAATATTCATCCCAGGTAGGGCGCTTATGAAAATTCTTTTTTTTCTTTTCTCTCATCTTATTTATTTAGCTCCGGATATAAAGGAAATTCCTTGGTTAAATCTAAAACTTTTTCTTTAATTGCTTTTAAACGGTCGAAATCTCCGCTGGATTCAATCGCCTGATTAATATAATCGGCGATCTGGCGCATTTGCTTCTCTTTCATCCCGCGGGTTGTCACAGCCGGAGTACCTAAGCGTATCCCGCTGGTTACCCCTGGGCTTTTCGTATCAAAAGGAATAAGATTTTTATTCGCAGTAATATTGGTCTCCTCTAAAATCGCCGAGGCATCAGCTCCGGTAATTTTCTTTTTGGACAAATCTACCAGCATTAAATGCGTATCTGTGCCTCCAGAAACAATACGGAAATCTTTTTTTTCTAAAGCGCTGGCAAGTTCCTTGGCGTTATCGATAATCTGCTTCTGGTACTTTTTAAATTCCGGGGTTAGCGCTTCTTTAAATGCTACTGCCTTTGCCGCAATCACGTGCATTAACGGCCCACCCTGCAATCCGGGGAAAATCCGGGAATCGATTTTTTTGGCAAATTCTTTCTTCGAGATAATAAAACCTCCCCGCGGCCCGCGTAAGGTCTTATGGGTAGTAGAAGTGACGAAATCTGCAACTGGCACTGGCGACTGATGTAACCCTGCTGCCACTAAACCGGCAATGTGCGCCATATCGACAAATAAATACGCTCCTACTTTATCGCAGATCTCCCGAAAAGCTTTAAAATCCATTTCTCTGGGGTATGCGGAAGCTCCGGCAAGGATCATTTTCGGCTTATGCTTCTTCGCAAGATCCAAAATATAATTATAATCCAGGGTTTCACTTTTGCGATCTACGCCGTATCCAACCATTTTGTAGAAGATCCCGGAGAAATTATGCGGATGGCCATGGGTGAGATGCCCTCCGGCGGATAAATCCATCGCTAAAACCGTATCACCTAATTCCAATGCCGCGAAATAAACCGCCATATTTGCCTGGCTTCCGGAATGCGCCTGGACATTTACATGCTCTGCGCCGAATAATTTCTTTGCCCGCTCGATTGCCAGGCTCTCGGCACTATCCACATTCTCGCACCCGCCATACCAGCGGGCAGCAGGATAACCTTCGGCATACTTATTGGTGAGCACCGAACCTTGCGTCTCTAATACAGCCAAAGAAGTAAAATTCTCCGAGGCAATTAATTCTAAATTCTCCTGCTGGCGTTTTAGTTCCCTGATAATCACCTGGTAAATTTCCGGGTCAGTGTTTTTTAAGAATTTTAAGCTTTCCATTTTCTAATTTCCTCTTCGATCTTTTTTAGTTGATTCAGGCGTTTTTTGTGCCTGCCCCCTAAGAATTTTGTCTTCATCCAAACACCTAATATTTTTTTGGCAGTCTTTTCATTCACAAACCCCGCGCCTAATACCAAAACATTACTGTCATTATGCTCGCGGGAAAGTTTCGCCGCTTTCACACTATAAGATAAAGCCGCACGCACACCTGCATAGCGGTTTGCCACAATGGAATTTCCAATCCCGCTTTTACAAATCAAGACGCCTTGCTTGTGAATTCCGCGTGAAATATCTTCTGCCAGGGCAGAGGCAAATTCAGGATAATTACAGCGCTCCTCGGAATAAGTGCCCAGGTCCTTGACCTGAATATGTTTTTTTTCCAAATAGGCCTTTAATTTTTCCTTTAAACGAAAGCCCGCATGGTCCGAAGCAATGAGCATTTTCATATGATTTTAGCTATCCTTTCTATCGCTTCCTTAATTACATCTACTGTAAGCTGATAAAATTCCAAAGACATTCCGATAGGGTCTTCCACATCGAGGCCACCTTGATTTATTTTAGCAAATTCCTTTAATAAAAACACTCTATTTTTTACTTCCGGAGCAAGCTGCAATATCTTCTCTTCATGTATTTTTTCCATCACTAAAATCAGGTCGGATTTTTTTACCAAAAGGCTACTGATCTCCTGTGAACGATGGCCGGAAACATCAATCCCTTCTTTGGCCAAGACCTGCCGGGTGGCCTCGGTTGCGCCTATGCCTTTTAATCCCATTACCCCCGCGGATAAAACTTCCACGTCCTGCCGATTAAGCTCCTTTAATTTTTTCTCTAAAAGGGCTTTTGCCATCACAGAACGGCAGGAATTTCCCGTGCAGACAAAAAGTACGATTTTTTTCGCGGCAACCTGCGTAATTTCTTCTTTTTTTATAGCGCCTTCGCGTAAGATCTTCATTTCCTCGCCAGATAAATCTACCACTGATGATTCAACGCCTAAAATGGTAACACCTGCGTCAATAGCCATCTCCACTAAGCCTTTAAAAGGTGCCACTGCTTCAGAGAAATCTTTAGGTGCCGGCTTTCCAGAAATATTTGCCGAAGGACAAGCAAGCGGCATACCTGAAAGCTCAATGATTCTGAGGGCAATTTCATCATCTGGCATGCG
>JAQUNE010000064.1 GCA_028717765.1 Candidatus Omnitrophota bacterium
ATCAACTTTAATAATATAATACCCATCTGGACCTTTAAAGATATTGCTAATCCCTCCTACTTCTAGGGTCGGAGCAAAAGCCACCTCATAAAATTTATCAAAGCGTACGCGTTTTTTGGCATCTAACTCATAGCTGATCAATCCAACTTCTCCGCCAGTTGCGGCAGTTAGCGCCTTGGAATATTGTTTGGCAGAACTGGCAAAATCCGCACCTTTGAGTAATTCGATATAGACCTGCTTGGCCTCTTCTTCCGTCGGAGTCATAATTTCGGCGATTTGTCTCTGCTCGGGGTCCCGAAGCATATCCTTATTCTGAGCATAGAAATCTTCGATTTCTTTACTGCTTACTTCTATCTTCTCGGTTTCGTCGCGCAAAAGTGCCGCCACTAAAAGCGAAATTTTAGTGTCCTGCAACGCCCTGGCAATATCGTCTTTTTTATCCAGCCCCCGGGACAATGCTTCTTTATATAAGATGTATTTACGTACCACATCATCTTTTAAATAAGTAATTTTCTTATCCCGCGAATCGATTTTATTTTTAGTCATCCCCTGGGCACTGATCAAGGCATTATAATTATCGATCTCTTTTTTTAAATCGTCAGCTGTAATGTAAAAACTGCCTACCTTGGCTACTATCACCGCGTTTTTCGCAGGCAACGCCTGGTTAGATTCTTTTGATTCTTTGGCTTTCATACAACCCACAAAAACAAAAAGAAAAAATACTGCCCCCACTAAGAGATAATTTCTATCTTTCATTATTCCTCCTATTATTCCTTTTTTACTTCGTTAATGATCTTAATCATCAAATCCGCAATCTTTGCAATTAGATAGAGAAAAAAGAAAATAAAAGCGTATATCGCCCAAATTACCATCCCCCACCAACGTGGATTAGCTGGGACCAACCCCAAGAGCATGGAAAGCCCGCCGATAAATCCCAAGAATAAAAAAATCCAGGCTGCGACTTTTACCGCTGCACTGGATACTTTCAAAAACCCTAAATGTTCGCGCATCAACCCTCCTTTTACATAAAGATATACGCCGACTTGTCCTATAAAGTCGGGTGTTAATGAACGCGTATTACTATTTTTATCACAAATTCCCCTGAATTGCAAGGAGAATGTGCCTATAGGCTAAAACCATTAGCCCCAACCGGATTTGAACCGGTGTTTAGTGGCTGAGAACCACGCGTCCTAGACCAGGCTAGACGATGGGGCCGTTTCAGTGCTATATTATACTTGAATGAAGAGCTGGGTCAATAAAATTGTTGACCCTGACGCTATCAGTATTATATACTATAGGGTATGCCAACTATACAAACTGGCTTAGGGATCAGCACAGAGAAACACCTCCTTCAAGCCGCGCAAGATGCGGTACATCAGGCAAAAACAAATCTGCAAAATAAAAAAGTTGATTTGGCATTTGTCTTTTGCTCGATCGATCTCTCCAATGCCGGGCTCTTAAAAACTATCGGTGTTTATTTGGAAGGAGCTCCGGTAATTGGCTGCAGCTCTACAGCAATTATTTCCCGCCAAGGTATTATCAAACAAGGAGTTGCCGTTCTTCTAGTAAATTTTACCGAAGGGATATATTTTAATACTGCCTGCGTAAAAGATGTTGCTAGTAAGGGTACACTAAATGCAGGACAGGAGCTTGGAGAAAAACTACTTTATGGTTTCCGCGATATCCGTAGAGATTTAAGTATTATTTTCTTAGACGGAATGATGAAGGAGGCCTCTAATTTTATTAATGGCATGCAACAAAGACTGGGTACCAGCTTTCCTCTCGTGGGGGCTTCGGCTTCGGATGACCTGCGTTTTTTAAGATCTAATCTGCATTTTAATCAGGATGTTTTCCAGGACGGCGCCTGCGGCATATTATTTGGTGGGAAAATAAATTTTGGCTTAGGGATAAAACATGGTTGGCAGCCCCTAGGAAAACCTCGTCGTGTAACGAGCTCGCGCGGTAATACAGTTTATGAAATTGACGGGTTGGTTGCTTCAAAACTTTATGAGGAATATTTCGCCTATAGCTTGGATGAGCTAAAAAGGGAGTTAAAACATATTTCTGTTTTATATCCGATCGGAATATACCTTGCAGGAGAAAAAGAATATCTTTTAAGGAATATTCTTTCTATCCAGGATGATGGCGCCCTAGTATTTCAAGGAGAGGTCCCGGAAAACAGCGAAATCAGGCTGATGATCGGCACCAAAGAATCTGCCCTAGAAGCCACGCGCCAGGCATTTAAAGAAGCAAAAAATAACTTAGTCGGAAAAACAATAAGCTTCTTTTTGATCTTTGATTCCATTTCCCGCTATATATTATTGGGCAGAAACGCGCATGCGGAACTGGAAATTTTAAAAAACGAGCTGGATAACCAGGCCATCCCGATAATCGGCCTTTATACTTACGGAGAACAGGCACCCCTAACGGCAATCAATTACCGCGGAAGGGCATATTTCCACAACCAGACCATTACGGTTTTAGCTATAGGAGGATAATTTAAAAAACCATGCTTGAATTCATAGTGGCGGCGACTTCCGCAGTAGTAGCAATTTCTCTTGCTATTGTAATTTTTAATAAAATGGAGATCATTAAAAGGTTGCGCACTGAAACAGATAATCTAAAAAAATCCCTTGATGAAATGGACGAACAGGCAAAATTAATTGTCCGTACAGACATGGAATTAAATAAGACGCAGGAAGAGCTGGATAAAAAAGTCGGCGGCCTTTATGCTTTGCAGAAACTTTCTAAAACCATAAGTACGACCTTAGAGGAAAACCAGATCCTTAAAATGATCAATGCAGAGTACTTAAAGGAGCTGGGGTTTGAAAAAGCCTGCCTATTTCTTTGGAATAGAGAAGAAAAGAAATTTAAACTGCATCTATCGATCGGATATTTCGCGGATGAAATCACTCCGATTGAATCTGCGCTTACTACACAGAGTCAAAAATACCTGGATTTAATCAACAATAACCGGACAATTTCCGAGATCTCCTTGCCGAATAACTTCTTATCAATTGATCAGATTAGGCAGACCTATAAAACGCGTTCTTTCATTATTTCTCCTGTTACTCCTAAAGAGGGTGACAAGGGTTTTCTTTTTGCTGGAACAGAGAGTATCGAGACTGCACTTACAGAAGGCGACGAAGAATTGATCACTATCTTTGCCAATCAAATCGGCCAGGCACTGGAAAATGCCCGGCTTTTTGAAAAAACCTGGCGCGCACAACAAAGCCTTGAGCAAAAGGTTGAAGAGAGAACGCGTGAAGTAAGGCAGGCCCTGGAGGAAGTAAAAATAGTGAGCAGGCGCAAAACTGATTTTATTTCAGCGGTTTCGCATGAATTAAGGACCCCGCTTACCTCGATCAAGGGCTATGCTTCAATATTGCTTACTGGAAAACTGGGCGACCTGCCTGAAGAAATCCGTGCACGCCTGGAAAAAATCAACCGGCATAGCGACGAACTTGCGCATCTGGTGAATGACCTATTGGATATCGCGCGCATTGAATCAGGCAAAATGGTGATGAAAAAAGAGGAACAGGATTTAAATAAAATTTTAGAACACGTTTCAGATTTATTATCCGTGCAATTTAAAGACCGGCAAATACACTTTAATATTGACATCACCAAAGAAGCGCATATAATCTTTGCGGACTACAGCCAGATAAACCGTGTCTTCATTAATATTATCGGTAATGCCTTAAAATTTACTCCGGCAAACGGCAGGATCACCGTAAGCAGCCAAGAAAATGATGGGCAGATACAGGTAAATATCACTGATACCGGATGCGGCATTCCAGCAGAAGCACAAAACGCGATTTTTGATGAATTTTATCGCGTAGATAATTCGATCAACCAGGAAGTCAAGGGCACAGGGCTGGGACTTTCCTTAGTAAAGCATATTGTAGAGGCACACGGTGGAAAAATTTGGGTAACAAGCAAGGTAGGACAAGGCTCTACTTTTAGTTTCACCCTACCTAGAGAATAGGAGTATGAATGCCCGTAAAAATATTGGTAGTTGATGATGACCCTGATATCAGGGATATATTAAAGCTTACTCTTTCCGAAGAAAATTATGAAGTTATCGAAGCTTGCGACGGAGAAGAGGCCTTAAAAATTATTCCTACGAAACCACTGGACCTGGTATTACTTGATTACAGGATCCCCAAGGTGGATGGCAGAGAGGTGCTGCGCAGGATTAAAAAAGATTTACTGCTACGCCACCTGCCGATTATCATGGTCACTGGAAAAGGCGATATTAATGATAAGGTTGGCGGTATCGATGCCGGTGCAGATGATTACGTGGTAAAACCCTTTGAACCAAAAGAATTACTGGCACGCATTAGGATGATTTTAAGGCGTACTGAAAGAGATCTCGAGGCAAATCCGCTCACTCGGCTACCAGGAAATGTTTCGATTTTAAGTGAAATGAGCCGCAGGCTAGAGAGTAAAGCCCTTTTTGCCGTCTGTTATCTTGATCTGGATAAATTCAAATCTTATAATGACAAATATGGTTTTGAACATGGCGACGAAGTAATCCGCGAGACTGCTAGGATCTTAATCCGCGCAACACAGCAATCCGGAAATGTGGATGATTTTATCGGACATGTCGGAGGGGATGATTACGTGATCGTCACCACACCGGATAAGGTTGACGTACTCTGTAAAACTATTATCGAAAGTTTTGAAAAAGCCATTCCTGCTTTTTATTCCCCTAACGATTATAAGAATGGTTTTATTATCGCGCATGACCGGCAAGGCAAAGAACAACAAATCCCTTTGCTTTCAATTTCTATCGGGGTAGTCACCAATGAATCGAGAAAAATTGAACATATTGCCGAAATCGGAGAAATTGGCGCAGAATTAAAAGAATACGCGAAATCCCTGGAACGTAGTAATTATGTTAAGGATAAACGCGCGATAGAAAAAGAATAGTCTTAACGGAGGCATGTATGCGCAAAAAGCTCAAAGAGAAAAAATGGATACGTCCATTGCTCACGGTCTTAACTAAAGACGATAATAGAGAACAGGTACTGCAGGCGTGTAAGGGAGGTGGAACCGTGGAAATTAGTGGCGCTAACAACACGTGTATCCGCTTAGGCGGGGCTGGTGTTGCCTGCACCCGTTGCGCAAATATATTCAACAGCTAACAACATATTGGTGCGCAGGGGGGGAGTTGAACCCCCAAGCCTTACGGCACAAGCCCCTCATGCTTGCGTGTCTGCCATTCCACCACCCGCGCGAAAAATCAAAGAATTAAATAATTGGCTGCCCCGCTTGGACTCGAACCAAGATAGTCAGATCCAGAATCTGAAGTCCTACCGATTAGACGACAGGGCAATAAAGAGTGATAAGATTATAGCGCTTAGGAATAGATCTTGCAATATAAAATAATTGCTCGCAAGATACAAAAAAAGCGAAGATTAGCAAAGCTAAACCTTCGCTTTTTTGTCCTTCCTCCAACTCACTGCTAAATTATTCACCCTCCCCCGTTCCTAAATCCTGGTTTTCACCAACACCTTCCGAGGCAGGATTAACATTTATATGTTGAACTTGAATCACCGCAGATGGCTGGGGTTCTTCTTTTGCACGGTTGATGGTCGTAAATTCAGGCTCAAGTACAGTAACATTTCCTGCATTAAGATCTATGCTTGGATTCGCTTCGGATTCCTTAAACTCGCTGAAAGCTGGGGTAGCCGGTGCTGTCTCATTTACCGGCTCAGCTGGCTCAAAAATATCGACATCATTCTCATCTGGCATAGCTGTTTCCCCTGTTTGTGCTGGATCTGGGCCAATTACTTCATTACCCAAATCTCCTGGTTGTAATTGTGCAAAAGCCTGCTGCCTTGAAAACGGTAAAACTACCAGCGCCATCGCTAAGATAAAAATTGCTGTTTTGACCTCTTGTATCACATTTAGTTTTTTCATTTTATTCCTCCTTTTACAACCTCTTGGCCAAAAACCTACCATTTTAAAAGGTTAATTTTAAACCCTTCCTGCTGCGGTTTCTTAACCTTATATTCCGGTTTCATTAAAGGCTCATTATAAGGCGGTACACTGCAAGTAGCGATATCGATCACTCCGGAAGCTCCGCGTGCAAGGCCGGTAAACAACCCTTCGCTAAATCCCACTATCATCCCGGAGAAAATATTTTCTTCCTGCGAAACCCTGCTTACTTGACGAGGAATATCCGTCCAGGCCGTAGTCGTATTTAATACACCGTCACTCATTTTATCGAGCGGCGTATCTGTATAGGTATCAGCTTCGGCATTTATCCCGTTCAAAAAAGCCATCGGCCTTTTATCTTTTTCGAGTATCAAAGGATTTACCTGATGCGCCCTTAATTGCAATAGCGGGCTGCCTGAAATTGCAGACTCCTCTCCTACTTGGGCATAAATACTGATAGTAGACGGTAACATGAGTAACACTGCGCAAAGTAAAAAGATAATTTTTTTCATTTTAGCCCTCCTTAGTGCATGTTTTCCCTGGGCTGCTTCAAAAGCGCCAGGGTTTGTTGAATGATCTTTTCCTTAAACTTCTTTTCCGAATCGACCTGCTTTCCCGAAAGGCCGATTTCTATGGAAAATTCAATTAAACCGCGCAGGATTTCATTATAGGAAAGCTTATGCCCAGTAGAAAACAAAGCATCCTTGCCTAATTTATCCAAGAAATCCAGCTCCTTACGGTCTAACATGGTAATTACGCGATGTTTGATATCTTTCATCTTTCTCACCTGCCTAAAAATAAAAAAACCCTTAGCGCAAAACTAAGGGTTCTTTTTTAGTCAGACCTTTTGGCGGCTTGGCTACCCTTTTTCTCGGGCCCTATAGCTTTGCGTCCCAGGATTACTCCTGGTTTGCCTTTATCACTAGGTTTTAACCCCGCCCTTTCCTAGAATCTACTTGTCTTCTTTACATCACTACAGAAAGGGCAGGGCAAAATACCAAATTGTCAAATTGTCAATCTTTCACTTTACACAAGAAGTATAACATATTCTTTTCGAATTTCAAGGTGCAGGTAAAAAAAATTTTACCACATATTTTCCCGCATCCACTGGTCGGCTTTCATAATTCCCGCCCAGAGATTTTTTGCATCTTGGGCAATTCCGCCACCCGCAGAACTTAACCCCTCTCCGACACCTTTAGTTGTTTCGCAGCCGCTAAAAAGAATTGCTAAAATAAATACTGCGAATACCGCGTATCGTTTTTTCATCATTTACTCCTCTTTTACGGCCTACCTCACTTCGTGAATTTCTCCAGTCTTTTCTTTGTCCGATTGAGGCCCAAATAATAAATTACTTCGAAGAGCCCCGGGCCAATAGTCTTACCAGTCAACGCAACACGGATAGGATGAATCAAAGCTTTTGCTTCAAGATTCAATTCTTTCACCAGTGCCCTGAAGGCTCCTTCGATTGTCTCCGGATCAAAATGCTCTAAAGCCTCTAATCTTTGAATAAAAAGCCTAAACTCTTTGGAGAGGTCCTTGGATAAAAACTTTTCTTTTGCCTGCGGATCAATA
>JAQUNE010000065.1 GCA_028717765.1 Candidatus Omnitrophota bacterium
TTAGAAAATAAATTCATTTATCTTATCGATTATGTGTTGGGTAGGTCCTATGCAAATATTAAATTAAACCCTAAGGTTTCCATTTCGCTGATGGATCTGGATAACCTTACCGGTTATCAGATGAACGGGGCAGTAGAAATCATCGAAGGCGGCAAAGAACATGACCAATTATTAGCAGAATTTCAGGAAAAAGAAGTCAGCCTTTCTACAAAGCGTATTATTCAAGCCATTGACACTGGCAAAACTCACCAAAATTTTGAGGTCTCCCTACCGGAGCAGGCAATCGTCTTTAAGGTAAAGATAGAAGAGATTGTCGTAATTAGCTCTAACGGTAATATCAGTAGAGAAAAAATTCAGCATGGCAAAACTTAAGGGTTTAGCAACGGGGATAGGTAGTCTTCCGTATACGGATGCAGAAGCAGCATTGGATTTGATCTTTCAATGCCTGCCGGAGATTCCCTTTTGGCCGCAGTTACCAAAGCTAAACGCGAAAGAAGGCATGGTTTTTCAATTTACGCAGAATTTTCCTGAGTCATCAGAAGAAGGCTTAGAGATTTTTTATGAAAAAATCATTAATAAAGATCTGGATTATTTTCAGATTAGCCCGGATTATGCGCAGGGATTGTATGCTTTTAAGAAAAGATTGGAAAAGCAGTCGGATTTATTAAAGGCGATAGAATTCATTAAATGCCAGATTACCGGCCCTTTTACTGCCGCAGCTAGTTTCAAAAATAAAACAGGGGTGGCTTTTCTGAATGATTCTGTATTGATGCAGGCATTCATTAAGGGTTTAATTATGAAAGCCCTCTGGCAAATAAAATTTTTCCAGGAATTCGATAAAAAGATAATTATGTTTATCGATGAGCCGTATTTAGGCTGTTTTGGTTCTGCCTATACACCCTTAAACAGAGAAGATGTAGTTAAGGGCTTGACTGAACTTACCGAAGGCATTAAATCTGACCAGGTTTTAATTGGCGTGCATTGTTGTGGTAATACAGACTGGTCGATTTTTACCGATACCCCGGGAATCGATATCATAAATTTTGACGCCTTTAGTTTTCTGGATAAATTCGTGCTTTATGCAGACAATTTAAAAGGATTTATCAAGCGAGGCGGAATGATTTGCTGGGGGATTGTCCCAACACAGGAATTTTCCGGCCGGGAATCGCCTGAATTTTTAGCAGAAAAGCTAGAAAATGGCTTAAGTGTTTTGGAAAAAAAAGGCTTGGATAAAGATTTACTCAGAGAGAGGCTCTTAATTAGCCCGAGTTGTGGATTAGGCACGTTGAATACGGAAAAAGCAACGCAGATTTTTCACCTACTTTCCAAAACCTGCGCGTTTCTGCAAAAAAATCTCTAAAAATAAAACATTTGACAAAACTAGGCAAACCTGTATTATATATACTGTTTTTGCCAGCCGCATTAACAATACTAAGGAGTAAGATTAGATGAAAGAAATTCGTATTCATGCTCGCGCGGGGCAGGGCGCTATTACCACCGCTTCATTATTAGGCTATGCCTATTTTTTAAAAGGGATGTATCCTTATGCGTTTCCTAATTTTGGCGCTGCCAGGATGGGTGCTCCGATGAATGCCTATGTCCGGGTGGATTCACAGCCGGTGAGGCTACGTAGCCAGATCTACGAACCGGATTACCTTATTATAGTGGATGCTACCTTGATGCGCGGATTTAATTGTTTTTCCGGTTTAAAAGAGGATGGTGTTGCGATTATTAATGAAAAAGAAGGGGTAGAGTTGCCAAAAGTTGGAGCCAGGCAAAAGATTTTTGAGATTCCTGCGAATGAGATTGCCATGAAAACTATTGGCCGGCCCTTAGGAAATACCGCGCTTTTAGGCGCTTTTTGCGCTGCCACCGGAGAATTTGATTTAAATCTGCTTTTTGAAACTATTAAAAAACGCTTTTCTGGAAAAGCACAGGAAGCTAATATTGAAGCCGCAAAGCAAGGTTTTGAACTTATCAAGAATAAAAAGAAAGGCTAAATATGTTTGGTCCGTTGGTTATCAAACCGGGAACAAGTAAAAATAACAAAACCGGATCCTGGCGAGTAGAATTAAGGCCGAAATTCCTGCAAAAAGATTGTATCGGCTGCAAAATGTGTGCGGTAGTTTGTCCTGAAGGATGTATCCAGGGTGAGGCAAAAAATACCTATATCTGCGATTACTCCTTTTGCAAAGGGTGTGGCGCTTGTGCCTTGATCTGTCCAAAAAAAGATATTCTAATGATAAAAGAGGAATAAGGATGAAAGAGTTTTTAGAAGGTTCGCATGCTGTTGCAGAGATCGTAAAATTATGTAAGCCTGGGGTGATTTCCGCATATCCGATTACCCCTCAGACGCATATTGTTGAAGATCTAGCGCAGATGGTTTCAGACGGCTCATTAAAGTCAGAATTTGTGAATGTGGAGTCTGAGCATTCTGCTGCTTCTGTAGTTTTAGGCGGTGTTGCCGCCGGAGTACGTTCTTATACAGCTACTAGTTCTCAGGGGCTCTTGTATATGGCGGAAGTAGTTTTCAATATAGCGGGGATGCGCCTTCCGGTGGTAATGACCTGCGCAAACCGGGCAATTTCCGCACCGATAAATATCTGGAATGACCATCAGGATTCCGTATCCTTGCGTGATACCGGGTGGGTGCAGCTTTTTGCCGAAGATATCCAAGAGGCCGTAGATTTTCATTTGTTGGCCTACCGGCTCGGCGAAGATAAATCGATGATGCTGCCGGTAATGGTTTGTATGGATGGTTTTATCCTTACCCACGGCATTGAAACAGTAGATATCCCTACCCAGGAGCAGGTAGATAAATTCCTTCCGGCATATAAACCACTCTATAAGCTGGATGTAGAAAATCCCATCTCGCTTGGGCCATTGGTTGATCCGGAATATTATATGGAAACCCGTTACGCAGTGCAAAAAACCCAGGAAGAAGCACTCGTCTTAATTCCTAAAATCACCGCAGAGTTTGCTAAAGTTTTCGGACGAAATTACAATGGGCTAGTTGAAGGTTATCGCCTGGAAGATGCGGAACGCGCGATCGTGGCAATGGGGTCAGTTTGCGGGACAATTAAAGACGTGGTTGATGAATTAAGAAAAAAAGGCAAAAAAGTCGGGATGTTAAAAATTACCAGTTACCGGCCATTTCCGATTGCGGCAATTTATGATGTTTTAAAGAATGTAGCGAAAGTAGCGGTTCTTGACCGCGCTTTGTCCTTAGGTTCATATGCGCCGCTTGCCAGTGAAATTAAAGCGGTTTTTTCCGGTAAGAAAAAAGCACCCAAGGTGATCAGTAGTTTTGTTGCTGGTTTAGGCGGCCGCGATATCACCAAACATTCAATTAAAGAGATTTTTAGCCTGCTAACAGCAAAAGAATTGCACGGCGAATTTATTGATTTGAAGCCTGAGCTATTGACACCCGACTTTAAATAGGCACCTCAACATAAAGGTTTGTTGAGTGTCCCGCTTCCTGCGGGAATAAGTCGGTTTAACGCAGAAGCGTATCCTCGCCCCTCCGATAGGGCGAGGGAGCACATCTGTATGTAGAGGAGAAATATGAATAACCATTTATTTACTGCGGGACATACCGCTTGTTCAGGATGCGGCCAGGTTATGGCAGCGCGCCTGGTGATTGATGCCGCCGGAAAAAATACTATTGTGGTAAATAATACCGGCTGCCTGGAAGTACTTTCTACAAAATACCCGGAATCTGCCTGGGAAATTCCCTGGATACATTCTTTATTTGAAAATGCCGCGGCGGTTGCCTCTGGTGTAGAGGCAGGGTTAAAATATTTAGGTAAGAAAGAAAATGTGAATATTATCGCCCAGGGTGGCGATGGCTCTACTGCCGATATCGGTTTACAGGCACTCTCGGGGATGTTAGAAAGAGGGCATGATATTCTCTATGTTTGTTATGATAATGAAGCATATATGAATACCGGCGTGCAGCGTAGCGGTTTAACGCCTTTCCAAACCAATACCACGACCAGCCCATCCGGCGCTTTATCCGTGGGCAATCTTCGGCCGAAAAAACCTATGCCGGAAATTGCTATGGCGCATGGTATTCCTTATGTAGCTACTGCTTCAGCAGGGTTCCCTCAGGATATTCAGAAAAAAGTAAAGAAAGCGATAAGCATTAAGGGGCCAAAATATATTCAGATCCATGTGCCTTGTCCGTTGGGCTGGAGATACGAGCCTCAACTTTCTATAAATGTTGGTAAGCTGGCTGTAGAGTGTGGTTTATATCCTTTGATCGAATATGAGAATGGCAAACTTGCCGCAGTCAAGCAAATACAGCCAAAACCAATAGAGGAATATTTAAAAGCGCAGGGGCGATTTAAGCATTTATTGAGCAAGCCTGAAGAAATTAAGAAAATTCAGGAGATCGCCGACAGTAATATCCAGAAGTATGGCCTAAAGATTCAAGCGAGCCAGGCAACTGGTTAAAAGGAGGGAAAGAATATGGGAAAGCAGGCAAGGGCAATTGTGGATATCAGCTTAAAAGAGATTGTACACGATTTAAATAAGGCTTATGCAGATGAGTGGTTGGCGTTTTATCTTTATTGGTATATGGCGCAAGTAGTTTCCGGCAAAGGTTATGAAGATATGGCAGAATTTTTGAACAAAATTGCCAAGGACGAATTAGAGCACGCGCAAGAATTAGCGGATTTAATCGTGAAATTAGGCGGAATGCCGATAGCCAATCCTATGGATTTAGAAAAAAATGCCAATTCCCCATATTTAATGCCGCCAAAAAATACCGCGGATGTAAACAGGATTATTCGTATTGTTACCGAAGCAGAAGCAGGCGCAATTGAAGTCTATCAGAAGATTGCCAAGAAGACTTTAGGCAAAGACCATGTAACTTATCAGTTGGCCACACATATATTATCCGAAGAAGTGGATCACGAAGAAATGTTTGAGAACCTTTTAGAAAGATAATAGAGGAGAGGTAAAGATGGCGAAAGTAACTGTAGATGTTTCAACTTGTGTAGGGTGTGGGCTTTGTGAGCAATCTTGCCCGGAAGTTTTTCAGGTGCAGGGCGACGGAATAGCGCATATTAAGGCCCAGGCTTGTGCAACACACAATTTATCTGAAGTGGCCGAGCAATGCCCGGTGAACGCGATCAAGGTAGGATAAAATTAATATCGTTGTGCTTTATTAAGTAATTCTTCAAGAAACGCCGTGAAGTACTCTTGCTTTTTCTGCAAGAGTACTTTTTGGTTAAAGGAGTCCTTTTCTGCATTAAATTTCTTTTCGTCGATCGGCTTAACTTCCTTTACCCTGACGATATAAAAAGCAGCAGGCATCCCGATAATTTCGCTAAATTCCCCGTCTTTTAGTTTTTGTGCGCTGGTAAAAAAGTTATCCGAAGCACCAATTGCCTCGATATAACTTCCATACTTGAAGAATCCCGTAGAGCCTGTCTTTAGACCGAAGAGCTTGGCTGTTTGTTCAAAATCTGCAGTTCTAGGTTTTAAAGCAGATTCACTCTTTAATTTATCCAAAGCAGCTTTAATTTTTTCCTGAGCGATCCTTTTAGACTCTTCTTTAGTGTATGTTTCTTTGACTTTGTCTTTAGCAGTATCAAAGTCAGGAATGAAGGGCTCTTTTCTTTCTTTGACTTTTAAAACATAAATAAATTTATCAATCTGCACAGGGTTAAGATATTTTCCTACATTTGATTTAGAAAGTAATCCTGCGATTTGCGGTGACCAGCCAATCCCCGGGATGGGGTCGTTTTCCGCGAAGAGCCCGGTTTCCTTCAAGGTTAGGCCAAGTTCCTTAGCCAATTTTGCGTAATCATCTTTCTTCTTTAAGTTGGCCAATAAATCTTTGAGCTTAGCATCTGTTTCTGTATCATCTTTATTAAAAGCTACATATTCGATATTAAAAGAGAGTGGCCGTTTAAAGAGTACCTGGTTTTTCTGGAAATAATCCCGGAGTGCCTCTTCAGTAGTAGGGAGGTCCTTTGTAAAATCCGAAGGGTTAGCCTGGATATAGGCCAGGTTGATTTCTTCGTTTAGTTTTTTATATTCTTCCTTAACCTCCTGATCGGAAAGCTTTAAGCTTTCTGTGACTTGCCGGTAAAGCTTTGAGAGGATTAAATTCTGCCTGGTCTGTTCTTCAAAATCACGGGGCAGGGTGCGAAAAACATACTGCAGCATCTCGTTATAAATCCGTTCGTCAAATTTACCTTTATTCTGGAAAAAGGGGTAACTTTCAATAAATTCTACTACTTCTTTGTCATTGGCATTAAGCCTTCTTTTTTGTGCCTCTGCCAATAATACTAATCTCTGCCAGGCTTCTGCTTCTAAATTAATAGAATTACGGATTTTCGATAAATCGTCACCATAGCGAATAATCGCCATATTATTTACGGCATTTACCGCTTCTTTAAAATCCATCGGAGAAATACTTTTTCCGAAAATCTTACCTACATTAGTGCCTTCTTTTGGGCCATGCAGTACACTGCTAAAGCCCCAGAAGGCGAATGCCGGGATGATTACTGCTGCCAACACAATTAGTATTCTTTTTGAAGTTTTCTTATGGCGTAGTTTTTTAAGCATCTTTTTCTCCTATGGTTGAAGCCATATTATAACTGTAAATCGTTAATTTTGCAAACATAAAAACCATATTTTCCTTTACAAATCTTCATTCAGCAGTTATAATAAACGCCGTTGTGATTATTTTGCCTATCAGGAGAATTAACCCCATGAAAAATAAGAAAGTGCTTAAACTCGGGTTGCCAAAGGGCAGCCTTCAGGAAGCGACCTTTAAGATGTTTAAAAAGGCCGGTTTTAATATATCCTTGCCTTCTGAGCGTTCGTATTTTCCTGCCATAGACGATCCGGAGATTGAGCCGGTTTTATTGCGTGCGCAGGAGATGTCACGCTACGTCGCGGACGGCGCGCTTGACTGCGGGATTACCGGTAATGACTGGATCCTGGAAAATAATTCCAAGGTTACCAGGGTTACGGATTTAGTTTATGCCAAACAGAGTTTAAATAAGGTCAGGTGGGTCTTAGCAGTACCGGAAAACTCAGGGATGAAATCAGCTAAAGATTTAGAAAATAAACGCATTGCCACAGAATTAGTCAATGTCACCAAGGAATATTTTCGCAAAAATAAAGTCCATGTAGAAGTTGAATTTTCCTGGGGCGCTACTGAGGTAAAAGTGAATTCCGGTTTAGTGGATGCGATCGTGGAATTAACAGAAACCGGCAGGAGCCTACGGGCAAACAAATTGGCGCAGATCGCCACGATCTGCGAATCAACTACCCAGTTTATCGCCAACAATAATTCTTACAAGGATGCTTTTAAGCGTGCAAAGATGGAGCAGATCGCTTTACTCTTAAGAGGCGCCATTGCCGCAGAAGGTAAAGTTGGTTTAAAGATGAACGTGAAAAAAGCTGACCTGAAAAAAGTAATTAAGATTTTACCCGCCTTAAGAAAGCCTACTATATCAAATCTTTCAGAAG
>JAQUNE010000066.1 GCA_028717765.1 Candidatus Omnitrophota bacterium
CGGCCAACCTGGTGTTGAGTCAGCCGGCTATGGCTAAGCATCAAGGTTAAAACGACGTTAGCCAAGATAACTGCCATTAACAACATTCCTATGGTCAACAATAAAGCTACACCTTTTCTGTTAGAAAAAGGGCTTTTCATCTTATCTTCACTTCCTTAAAGTTACTTTATAATCCGCTTCTACCTGCTGTAGGATCACATGGCCTTCGCGCGCTAACCAGCCTAAACTCATTAATACCAGATCCCTAGGCTTGTCAATGCCGCCTACTAAACCTGAAAGCATTACTTCCCCATGTTGATCCAAGTAGTGCCAAATATCTCCTGCGACAATCCCGATTTCTGTAATCATCTCTCTCCTCCATCTTCTATTTTAAGAACAGTTTCGATTATGTCAACTGTTTTTTATTATAACTTCCACAGCGCGGACAAACAGAAAAACCATCATCCCTGGTATTAATATAGGTATAGGTACAAATTGCACAGAACCAGATAAAGCGGTCATCCAGAGAAAGATCCCTGTCCTTCTGCCTTTTTGCGGAAACCCAAAGCACTAAGATTACCGCCAGAAAAATTAAACTGTATAAAGCCACTGCTAGGGAAAAATCTATTTTAATCATTATTTAGGTGAAAATTCTATTTTTACGGTCTGCCAGATATTTGGAGCCAATACAGACTGTTGCAAGAAAAGATAGTGGCTAAGGTAGCGCATGGTAAGCAAGTCAACCTCCAGATTGCCGGAAGAAATCTTTCTTCTTACCAAAATAGAATTACTCTTGCCGCGAGGAATGATATTAAATGCTAACTCAATATGCACCACCTGCCGGTCCTTAAAATATAAATTAAAATAGTAGGGTAATTCCGGATGCAGCATAATTACTGATTCTTTCCTAGACAATACTGGTTTTTCCGCCGGGGGAGCTTTATAGATAGGCTTTTCTTCGTTTGAAGCAAGCAAGGCCTGAGGTTTCAGGCAGCTTTCAACGCCAAATCCTGGATCGTTAACCTGATTTTTTACCTGCGAGCCTAAGTCTTTAAGGCCATGAGGAAATAATTTTTCAATAGTTAATCCCCTGGAATGCACTTCCTGCCGAAAATCATAATTTTTTAAAATATCACCCCAGAAAGAAACAGGCGCATAATTGGCCTGGGGAATTTTATTGCCGAAAGAAAACCCGAAGATGCTAAAAAAAGTAAGGTGCCCAAGTAAAGAAAAAATTAAACTTTTTTTCATTTCTCTCCGGTAGCAATACTTAATTGCCTGATCCCCAGATCCCTGCAAAGATCCCAGATCTCCACGATTTTACCCAGGTTTGCCCGTTTATCGGCTTTGATCAGCACTGCCAGATTTCTTTTGGCTAGTTGCTTGATTAAATTTTTCAGTTCCTCCAAAGTAACAACACTACCATCCAAAAAAATTTGATTATCTGCAGATACGACTATTTGCGTATTATCATATTTAACCGCTTCACTAGTTACCGCCCTAGGTAGATTTATCCCAATTCCCGGTTGCGAAACAAAAACCGGGGTAAACATAAGGAATATCAGGAGCAAAAATATTACATTAATTAGTGGCGCAATATCGATTGATTTCAAACCGTGCTCTAGTGTCATCCTACCTTTAAAATGCATAATAATCTACCCTTAGCCTTACTCTGTAAGAAAATTTACCAACTCAGTAGAAGCTTTTTCCATCTCTAAAATAAACCGATTGACCCGGCTGACTAAATAATTATAAGCTACAAAAACAGGAATAGCCACAATCAATCCGGCTACAGTCGTAAGGAGCGCCTCCCAGACGCCACCAGCTAGATCAGCTGGAGAAAGCGGATACATGGAAGCAGACTTTGCCTGAATCATCTGAAAAGCCCTGACCATACCGGTAACTGTCCCTAAAAGCCCAAGAAGCGGAGTTACATGTGCGATAGTTGCCAAGGCATTGAGATTTTTTTCTATTCCGGGAATCTCATAAAGGGAGGCATCTTCAATCGCCTCGACAATCTGCGGGCGTGGGCGGTCGTATTTCAAGATCCCGGCTTTAAGGATACGGGAAATCGGGCTGGCAGTCTTATCGCAAGCCTCCAGGGCCTCTTTTACCTGATGGCGTTTTATCTTATCTAGAATAGTATTTAAAAATTCCTGGGTATCAATTTTGACCTTCTGTAAATACCAGAATTTTTCCAGGATGATCGCAAACGCAAAAATAGAGCATAAAATTATCGGCCAGATTACCGGCCCGCCGGCCAAGATTACCTGCCATAAACTCATCTTATAAAGGTCCATTCTACCTCCTATGCGCCTTAATCCAGTCTATTCTTTCCTGTGCAAACTTTGCTTCTTCAACATTCATCTGCGTGATTCTTTGATAAATATTCAGTGCTTCTTTAAAATTCCTTTTATCCTCATAAATTGCCCCTACCCGGAGAAGCGACTTCACCACTAACTTCTGATCATTCCCAGACAGATAAGTAATCTTCAGATATTCTTCTATTGCTTCATCGCTCTTACCCTGCATTTGCAGGCTTTCGGCGATTTTAAACTGTATATCGCTCATTAACCTGGCAGGTACAATATCTAAACTCTTTCGGTAAAGATCCAACGCCTGGGTATAGTCATTAAGATTATGGTAAATATCTGCCATCTTCGGATAAATCAAATATGCTAAATTGGGCGATTCTTTTAAGACGTCTTTATAAGCTGCCAGGGCAAGCTCAAATTTTTCCTGCTTAACATATATATCTGCTATGGCAATTGCTGCTTGCGAAGCAAGGCTACTCTTACCTAAATTAATTACCTGCTTAAAATTATTGATTGCTTCTTCGTATTGCCCGTCTTCCTGATATGTAGAACCCAAGGCATAATAGGCATTAGGGATAAGGCTACTCTTTGGAAAATCCTGAATCAGCGAAGAGAAATACCTGCGCGCAAGCGTTAAATCATTATCCCGATAATAATATTCCCCCAACCACCAAACCACTTCAGGTGTCAGCTTTGAATCGGGATATTTGGTACGCAACATCTTAAACCTATTCATCGCTTCTTTCTCATTACCCATCTGATAAAAACAATCCGCGATCTCATATTCGCTCTTCTGTACAAGTTCCGTATCCTGGGAGTTTGTCCTAATGATCTCTTTATAAACCTCTATCGCCTCCTGAAATTTGCCTAAATTATAAAGCGCAGTCCCCAAAAGATACATGCTTTGCGGCCTTAAACTACTATCCTTAAATTCTACCTGAAACTTCTCAAAAATTTCCTTTGCTGCCGTATAATTTTCTCTTTGAAAATAACTTAAACCCAAGGCATAAGAAGCGTCATCTATAAGCTTGGAACTCGGGAAATGGCCTTTTAAACTTTGAAATGCAATAATTGCCCCATCATAATTTTCCGTCTTTAACAAAGAAACACCGAGTTGATACTGGACATAATCATTGTAAAAACTATCCGGATAGTCCTTGAGGATACTATCATAGACTTCTATGGCCTTGGCAAAATCACCGGAATCCTGATAGGCATCCCCTATCTGACAGAGCGCGGAAATCTTCACGGTTTTTTCCTCGCTTTGTTTGGCGACTTTCTGAAATTCATCTATCGCCTCTTTAAACTGCCCATCCTTTAAATAGGCCCAGGCCAAACCATAATGCAACTTATCCAGGATATCCTGGGAATCCAGAGAAGTCGTTTTTCCTAAGGCTTCTTTGTAGGTTTGTATCGCCTGCTTATATTCCGCGGCATTATAAAGCATATCCGCCTTGCCAAGGAAACTTTGCGCTAAAATTAATGCATCGCTAGAGGTATTCAGTAATTCTTCGTAAATCTTTCTTGCTTCATTAAATCTCTTATCCTCGGACATGATCATCGCCCTGCCTAAGAGCAGGGTTTCGCGGTTAGCTTTTTCCAGGTCTTGAGATTTAATCTCTAAGAAACTATCCTCTGCCTCCTTATATTTTTTTAATTTAAGGTTTGACCACGCTATGCCAAGTTGCGACAAAGCGGTCATTTTCTCATCTTTAGTGCTAGAGAGGACCTTAGAATATTCCCCTATCGCTTCATTAAAATTATTCAGATAATAGTCCGCCTCCGCCATATAAAAATAAAGGTTAGGAATTCTTGCCAGGTCCCTGGGGTATTTTTTAAAATAAGCCTTGAGCTCATCCTTGCTTGCCTGATAATCTTTCGCGCTATAAAGGCATTCGATTATTTTATAAGCAGATTCCTGCGCCACAGGCTCTTTAGGGAACTTCTCTTCCACCGCCCTAAAATACTTCAAGGCCTCCTGAAACGCATTCTCCTGAAATAAACACCAGCCCATAGAATAATACGAACTAGGGGCATATACTGACTTGGGGAAATTATTGATTACTTTACTGTAATACTCGGTTGCCTTGGTAAAATTATTCCCCCGGAAATGTACTTCGGCGATCCAGTAGTTTATTGCATCCTGAATATTACGGCAGGAAGGGTCGTTAAGGAGCTCTTCGAATTTTCCCAGGGAATCAAGGAATTTATTCTCATGGAAATAACACTGCGCAATTAATAATTTAGCGTCCGGATTTTTTGCCGAATTCGGGTAATTCTTCAAAAAACGCTCTAAGAGCCCAAGGCTCACATCATAAAAACCATCCTCAAAGGCCTTTTTTGCCACAAAAAGGGACTCTTCTTCTTTGGAACTATCCTGGGCATAGGAATAATGACAAGTGTCAAAGCACAAATAACAACATAATGTCAAAGCACAAATAACAAATAAAAATTTCCTGATTTTGAGATTTGACATTTGAATTTTGGATTTATTTTTAATTTTGGATTTTGCCATTTGACATTAACTATAACACCCAATTAGCGGCTATTCAATACCTTTCTCAAAACCTGCGCGGTATAAGAAGATTTGCTTTGCAAAATCTCTTCAGGGCTGCCAAAAGCAACCAACTGGCCTCCTTTATCTCCGCCTTCCGGCCCAAGATCTATGCAAAAATCAGCACATTTAATTACTTCTAAGTTATGTTCAATCACAATTACAGTATTTCCCTTATCAACCAGCCTTTGCAGCACGGAAATCAATTTTTCCACATCTGCAAAATGTAGCCCGGTAGTCGGCTCATCAAGGATATAGAGTGTTTTGCCGGTAGCACGCTTACTTAACTCTGAAGATAGCTTAACACGCTGCGCCTCGCCTCCGGAAAGGGTTGTCGCGAACTGCCCCAATTGAATGTAACCCAAACCAACATCATAAAGATAAGTAAGGATATTTTTTATCGGGGGGATATTTTCGAATAAATCCAGTGCCTCCTCCACGGTCATCTCCAAACAATCGGCAATCGATTTGCCCTTATATCTTACCTCTAAGGTAGCCTCATTAAAACGCCTGCCCTTACAGACATCGCACTTCACATAGACATCGGGAAGAAAATGCATCTCGATCTTCTTGATCCCGTCGCCTGTACAGGCCTCGCAGCGGCCACCTTTAACATTAAAAGAGAATCTGCCGGGTTTATAGCCGCGTGCCTTAGCCTCGGGAAGTTTACTAAAAATATCCCTGATGTGTGTAAAAACTCCGGTATAGGTAGCGGGATTTGAACGCGGAGTCCTGCCTATGGGGGATTGGTCCACGACGATCACTTTATCGATATTCTCTATTCCCGCGATTTTTTCATGCAAGCCGGGTTTTTCCCTGGATTTATATATCTTCTGCGCTAAGCCGCGAAACAATATTTCATCGATTAGGGTTGATTTTCCTGACCCAGAAACTCCGGTAACGCAAATAAAAGTACCAAGAGGAAACTTCACATCAATAATTTTCAGGTTATGTTCCCTGGCCCCTTTGACCTCTAAAAATTTTTTCTTCTGCCACGGCCTTCTTGCAAGCGGAATACCGATCTTCAATTCTTGCCTCAAATATTTTGCGGTTAAAGAATCCTTACACTTAAGAAGTTCTTCCAAGTTACCGGCACAGATTACCTCTCCGCCGTGCCTGCCAGCCCCTGGCCCAAGATCCACAATATAATCGGCACTACGGATAGTCTCTTCATCATGCTCTACTATGATCAAAGTATTCCCTAAGTTTTTAAGGGCTTTGAGAGTGGCAAGTAATTTAGAGTTATCTCTCTGGTGTAATCCTATGCTGGGCTCATCCAAAACGTACAATACCCCCACTAAACCTGAGCCAACCTGAGTAGCCAGGCGGATACGTTGTGCTTCCCCTCCGGAAAGTGTGGAACTTTTCCTCTCCAAGGTAATATATTCCAGGCCCACATCAATACAGAATTGCAATTTTTGGGTAATCTCCTTCAAAACCATCCTGGCGATTGCCCTTTCCCTTTCGTTTAATTCCAAGTCAGCGAAAAATTGCCGGGCTTCTTTTATTGACATCAAGGTTACTTGCCAGATGTTTTTGCCGTTTATGATCACACTCAAGCTCTCTTTTCTTAAGCGCGCACCCTCGCATGACGGACAGGATAGGCTCGACATAAAACGCGAAATTTCTTCCTTTAAATAATCACTTTCCGTCTGATGAAATAAACGTTCCAGATGCGGAATCACTCCCTCAAACGGCTTGCCGTTAACCTCTACACTGGTTCCATAAAGTATTGCCTTTTTTATTTCCCTGCTTAATTTTTTAAAAGGAAGGTCAAGGTCAAAACGCATCTCTCTGGCTAATTCCCGGATCAACCAGCGGTAATAAAGAATATAACCTCGCCCGCCTCTTTTCCAGGCTTCAATGGCTCCGGCATTGATCGATTTATTTTTATCCGGGATGATCAGATCAGGATCAAATTCAAGTTTTGTGCCTAAACCATTACACTCCGGACAGGCCCCAAATGGAGAATTAAAAGAGAAACTACGCGGTTCAACTTCCGCATAGCTAATACCGCATTTCGTACAGGCGTAGAGCTCGCTAAAAATCATCTCCTTATGCTGGTCTACAACAAAAACCATGCCCTTACCCACTTTTAGCGCAGTTTCTATGGAATCAGTGAGGCGCTTCTTAATCGCAGGGCCAATACCTAACCTGTCTACTACGACCTCAATATTATGGATTTTATACTTGGGCAGCTTAAGCTTAAAGGGAAGTTCGGAGATCTTGCCGTCTACCCGCACCCTGACAAATCCTGCTTTCTGGATCTGGCTAAAGGTATCTTTATATTCACCTTTTCTGCCTCTGACGATCGGTGCAAGGATCTGAATTTCTCTGCCTTGCGGCAACTGAAGGATTTTTTCTACGATCTCCTGAGAAGTCTGCCTTTCAATTGGCTGGCCGCATTGGTAACAATGCACCTTGCCAATCCGCGCAAAAAGCAGCCTTAAGTAATCGTAAATTTCAGTCTGGGTGGCTACGGTAGAGCGTGG
>JAQUNE010000067.1 GCA_028717765.1 Candidatus Omnitrophota bacterium
GTACTTTAGTTGAGCTTGGGTTTGCCAAAGAAGACAGGCTGTTTGAGATTCTTTCCCGCCAGTTAAATCTTCCCTATATAAAATAAAAGAATAAGGATATCGAGGACCTGATTATCCAGAAGGTGCCTGCGAAATTTGCCAGCCACTATAAGATTGTTCCTTTGGAATTTAAGGAGAATAGTTTAATTGTGGCGATGACCGATCCTTTGGACGTGCGCACACTTGATGATTTAAGGCTGTTATTGGGCCTGGAGGTACAGGGTGTCTTGGCCAGCGAATCGGATATCCAGGATGCGATCCGTAAATATTACGGCGTAGGGGCAGAAACACTGGAAAGGATGATTACCCAAAAGTCCGATATGAGGCAGGAAAAAATTGAAAGCGAAGAGGCCCAGGACCTCGAAGATTTGGCTGAGGATGCCTCGATCATTAAATTTGTCAATCAGATCCTTTCCGAAGCGATTAAAAGCCGGGCAACTGATGTACACCTGGAGCCTTTTCATGATGAATTGCGGACTCGTTTTAGGATAGACGGGCTGCTTTATAATATTAACATCCCGGAGACCATCAAATATTTTCATCCGGCAATTGTTTCGCGTATCAAAATTATGGCGCACCTGAATATCGCCGAGCATCGCCTTCCGCAGGATGGCAGGATAAAGATTAAGGTTGAGGAGCACGAGCTTGATTTGCGTGTTTCTACGATGCCTACGGCTTTCGGAGAAGCGGTGCACTTAAGGATTTTAAGCCCGCAATTTTTCCTGGAATTGGAAAAAATCGGGCTCTCGCCTGAGGACCAGAAAATAATTGAAAAAGTAATCAAAATACCGCACGGGGTTATTTTTGTCACCGGCCCTACCGGATCCGGAAAGTCGACCACCCTTTACGCGGCATTAGCCAGGATTAATTCGGATTCCGTAAAGATTATTACCGTAGAGGACCCGATTGAGTATCAATTTAAAGGGATTAACCAGATTCAAGTAAACCCGAAAATCGGCTTAAGTTTTGCTACCGGCCTGCGGCATATTTTAAGGCATGACCCGGATGTAATTATGGTAGGAGAAGTAAGAGATTACGAGACTGCGGAAATTACCATCCGCGCAGCATTAACCGGCCACCTGGTTTTTTCTACCCTGCATACTAATGATGCTGCCGGAGCAGTAACCCGTTTGATTGATATGGGGGTTGAACCGTTTTTATTAGCATCTTCCTTAGAGTGCTTGATTGCCCAAAGATTAGTCAGGGTGATTTGTTCAAAATGTAAAGCGCCGCTTGCCGCAAGCAGTGAAATTATCACGCAGATCAGGAAAGACCTTAATTTAGGGGCGCAAAATTTTAGCATTTTTGAAGGTAAAGGATGCGAAGAATGCAGATTTACCGGATTTCACGGCAGGACAGGAATTCATGAAATTATCACAATCTCCGCTTCGATCCGGGACCTAATTATGAATCGCGCTTCCAGCCAGCAGATTAAACAAAAGGCGATTTCCGAGGGAATGAGGACGTTACGCCAGGATGGCTTGCGTAAGGTTATAGAAGGGATTACGACCTTTAGTGAAGTGATCCGTGTAACCCAGCAGGAAGAATTACCCGAAGAATAAATGCCCCAATATACCTATACCGCAAAACCCCAGCCCGATAAAACCATTCAAGGAGAAATAGAAGCTGAATCAGAGAGCGATGCAGTTACTAAGCTGACTAAGTTAGGATATTTTCCGGTTTCTATCGAGTCAGTAGATATCTCTCTTGAAAAAAAAGGGTTCTTTTCTTTTCGCAAGGTAAGCAAAAAAGAAATTGTAATGTTTACCCGCCAGCTGTCAAACCTGATTAGCTCCGGTATTAATATTATCAACGGCCTGAATATTATTTCCCGCCAGACCCCAAATAAATATTTCCGGGCGGTAATTAATGACGTGGTAGGGAAAATTAAAGATGGCAAGGCCTTATCAGAAAGCTTAAATTATCATCCGCAAATTTTTTCCAACCTTTATGTACAGCTGGTTCATTCCGGAGAGGTGGGGGGCAATATTGATGGTGCCCTGGAGCGTTTGAGCGGATTCCTGGAAAAGGAACAGGAGTTTAGTGATTCCCTGCGTTCGGCATTGATCTATCCTGTCTTTATCCTTTTCGTAGGCGCCGGAACCATCGTAGTTTTGCTGACCTTCGTAATCCCGAGATTGACGGTGATGTTTGAAGATATGGGCCAGGTCCTGCCGCTTCCTACGAGGATACTGATTGCCGCTTCTGGCATTTTACGTGTGTATTGGTGGATGATTTTGGCGCTGGTAATCACGGGAGTATTTTTATTCCGGCGGTCCCAGCGAATAATTGCGAATAAAATTATCTGGGACAGGATAAAATTAAAATTAGTTTTTTTTGGCGATATTATTTTGAAAAGCGAAATCAGCAGGCTGATGCATACATTGGCATTATTACTATCCAGCGGAATCACCATTACTTCTTCTTTGGACATTTCTGCGGCTTTGGCAGAAAATGAAATATTAAGGAGCGAGCTCTTAAAGTTTAAAGAAAGAATCAATGACGGATTGAGCTTATCGAGGTGCCTGAGCGAATCGAAATTATTTCCCAGTATGGTCAATAGCATTGTCAGTGTGGGAGAAGAGACCGGCACATTAGAGAAAGCACTACTACGTATCTCGCAGGATTACGAAAAAGAAGTGGATGGCACGATAAAGGACCTCACCCGGATGCTTGAGCCGGTAATTATCTTAGTGATGGGGTTAATCGTGGGGTTTATTGTGATTTCCATGCTTTTGCCTATATTCCAGATTAATTTATTGGCCAAATAAATTTATTTTTAAATCTTAAGGAGGATAAAATGGGAAGAAAAGGTTTTACGCTTATTGAACTTATGTTAGTGGTAATTATTATCGGAGTATTGGCAGCGATGGTGATGCCGCGCCTAGTCGGCCGTTCAGAGGAAGCCCGGATTGCCGCCGCCAAGGCCGATATTAACGCCAATATCGCAACAGCTTTGGATATGTATGAAATGGATAATGGCAAATACCCCAGCACCCTCGATGACTTAACCGCCAAGACCGGGAAGGGGCCGTATTTAAAGAGAAAGCCAGTTGACCCGTGGGGAAAGCCGTATATTTATTCTTCCGTAGATGGGAAAGATTATAAACTTTGTTCCAACGGCCCCGACGAGACCAAGTCCGAAGGCCAGATTTGTAATGACACGCAAAATTAAGGCTTTTACCTTTATTGAACTGTTTATAGTAATTATTATTATTGGAATTGCCTCGGCAGTGGCTTTTCCGCGGTTCAAAAATACCTTCGAAGGTTTTGAGTTAAAGAATTTCGCCGGGGACATTTACTTCTTAAGCCGCTACCTGCAGGATAGCGCGATTTCGCAGGGAAAAACCTATTATCTGGCTATTAATACCGATAACGGCCAGTTACAGGCTTTAACTATGGAAAATGCGCAATTCAAGAATATCGCAGGCAAGTTCGCCAAGGTCTATGCGGCCCCGCGCGGGATCGAAATTTCTCTTGATCCGGCCGTGGACCAGGGGGTATATTTTTACCCGGATGCCAGCACCGATAAAGCGACTATTATTTTTACGAATCAAAAAAATGATAAATTATCATTGATTTTTAGCGGGGTGTCAGGTGGGATCCAAGTCAAATAAGGGCTTTACCCTTATCGAAGTTTTGGTTACGATTGCCATTGTTTCTACGGCGATTATTTTTATTTTCCGTTCATTTGCCACGCTGCTTTCTTCACAAAAAATGAGCCAGAACATGATTCTTGCTTGTTTTTTAGCCGAAGAAAAAATTTTTATAATTAGCGAAGAACAAAAAAAATCTTCCTCTGCACTAGGCTACCGGGAGGGAGCAGAGCAATTGCAAGGTAGCCAATTTGACTGGAACGCTTCTCTGCTGGATTCCACAGACCTTGGGTTAGTGCAGTTGGAATTTAACGTTTTTTTACCCGGTAAGAACGGTGGAGAAAAAACAAGGCTTAATTTTTTAACCCTGGTACCCGCGCAGAGCCAATGAGGAAAATAAAAGGCTTCACTTTAATCGAAGTATTGCTTGCGGTATCACTTTCCGCGGTGATTGTGCTGGGGGTTTATTCCGCCCTGCAGACCGGCATCTTAAGCTATGAAAAACAAGAATTAGCCGCGGGGATCTATCAGACGGCAAAAGTGATCCTAAACCGGATGGAAACTGATTTAAAAAATTCCTATATTTATATGCAATCCGATTCACATTTTAAAGGGTCTAAAGCCCAATCATCCATGGATTTTTTTACAGTGTCAGAAATTTTTGAAAAAGGAGAAAGACGTATTTTGCCTTGCCGGGTCAAATATGAATTGGGCGATCAGGTATTAAAACGTTTTTTTTACCGGGGGTTAGAAGCCAGCCAAACAAGTCCTGCGGTAGAGGCACAAGAGATTGCTTCTGATGTAAAGGGGATGGTTTTAGAATTCGCCTATCCTTCTTCTGACCCGAATACGAATATTGCCTGGCAGGATTCCTGGCCTGAAGAAGGGGGAAGCCAGGAGCAGGAAAAAACTTTGCCTGTAGCGGTAAAAATCAAGCTTACTTTGATTGAAAAGGATAGGCATGGGCAAGAAACTGCTAGTGTGGATTTTATCAGGACAGTGGCATTGCCTTTAGGAGGGAATTTATGAAATCTAAAGGCTCTATTTTGATGATTAGCCTCTGGGTTTTAGCGATTTTGGTAGTTTTTGTCATTGGCCTGGGTAATCGCGCTTTGATTAATTTGAAATTGGCGCGTTCCCAAAAAGACAGATTAACCGCTGCGCTTCTGGCGCAGTCCGGGGTAGAAAAAGCAATCCTGCTTTTAAACACCACGAGCAGTGCTGCGGCAGAAAGATATGACAGCCTGACAGATTCCTGGAGTACCGGAATTAATCCCGATACAAAATCCTATATTTTAAAAGAAATAGAGCTTAAAAAAGGTTCCGGAGAAAAATTTACCGTAGGTTTCCTTGATCAAGGCAATAATTATCGTTGTATGAGCGATGAAGAAAGCAAAATCAATATTAATTACGCTTCAACGGCAACCCTCGCCGGGTTATTAACCAAGGGCGGTGTTGATACAGGCGTAAACGAATTGGTAAACTATATTCTGTATTGGCGTAACGACCCTGCGCTTGATCTGACCTTGGCCTACCCGGAGTTAAAGAAGGATAAGTTTTCTAACCGTGAAGAATTAATTACCGTGTTGGAATATTTTTATAAAGGCAAAACAGCGGATTATCAAAAAAAAGCTTGGGATATATTTAAACAGCTGGAAGGTTTATTTACCGTATACAGTGCTTCTGCCGCGGTAAACGTGAATACTGTTTCTTCGCAAGTCCTGGCGGTTATCACTAATTCGCTAGCAGCTGATGCGGATGAGATTGCCGCAGCCAGCACCCTGAGCGAGAAAATTATTACCTTAAGGAATGCTCAGCTGATTAAGGGGGAAGAAGATATTAGAACAGGCGCGCAATTAAGCACTGCCGAGGGTAACTTTTTAAATAAGCTTACTGGCGGACTGGTTTACAAATCAAATACTTTCTTTATTGAATCAAGCGCTAATTCCGCAAGGACGCAAAGAAGGGTTAGTGTAGTTTATGACCGGCAAAACAAAAAAATTGTCTTTTGGCGGCAAATATAGTATCATAAAAAATAATGATTAAACTGCTTAAGAGCATAGGAAACAAAAATACGGTTTTTATCCTGCAGGTTACCGATAGCGCTTTTAAAGCGATAAAATGCTCCAAGGACGCAAAAAAAGAATTCCTTGGGCTGGAATCTGAGACCTTTCCAGAAGGCATCGATAACCAGAAATTAATTGAAAAGCTCTCCAGCGCCCTGCATAAACTAGGGATTAATAATAACCCGGTTGTTCTTTCCCTCTCGCGCAACCAGGCCACCTGTCGGCACATCACGATTCCCGCGCAATCCCCCCAGGAGATAGCAAAAATCGCCACCTTACAGGCACCAAGGTACCTGCCCTATCCGATTAACGAATTAATTACTGGTTATCAGGTAATTAAAGCGCAGCCAGGCGGTTATTCCGCAGTTAATTTGGTTATTGTGCATAAGGATGTGATTTCCCGGTATCTGGAAATCTTTAAGGCTTTGAAGGTAAAACAATTTTCAATTCACCTGGGGTCATACGGGATATGTAATTTATATAATTATCTATTTGCGCAAGAGGCTCTTCCGGTAATGATTATAGATGTTGATTTTAACCAGGTGGAATTGGTGGTAATTGCCGAGAGAAAAATGGTTTTTAGCAGGTATTTTAAGCTTAACCGTTCCAGGGAAGATTGGAAGTTTACTTTTGTTGAGGAAGTTAATCGTTCAAGGGAGACTTATGCCAAGGAATTTTTACGGGAATTTTCCCAGAAAATTTTGATTCTCGGAAGCGGAAAAATTGTGCAAGATTGTTACAACCTGCTTAAAGAGAAAATTCCTTTAACCATAGAGCAGGTAGATTTTTATAAAAAAATTAATCTCTCAGAACCGCTTATTCAGAAAATTCAGTCCAGCGGATGTTCATTTACCAGCCTGTTTGGTTTTGGGCTGGAAGCTCCGGAGGAGACCCTTAACCTCCTGCCACTGGAGGCCAGAGAAAAGGGGGCACAGCTAAACGTTTATCGTAAAGGCTTAAAAGCATTTTTCTTTGTAGCGTTTATTTCATTGGTCTGGATTATTGCCATAGTCAAGAATCTGGATAATAAATCAAAATACCTGCAACGTTTAAAAAACGAGTTGGATAAAATCAGTAAAGAAGCCAGGCCTCTGGAAGAAATCGAGAAGAGGTCAAAGATACTGCAGGGCCAGAGTGCAAAAAGAGCCTCAAGTCTGGATCTTCTCACCGCATGTTTTAAATCCCTGCCGAATTTGGCATATCTAACCAGTTTTAGTTATGAAGAGGGTAACCAGGTTATTTTACGCGGGCAGGCCCAGGAGCTTAACCCGGTATTTGTTTTTGTTTCTGCCTTGGAAAAAGCTCCGGAATTGAAAAATTTTAATATCAAGGTAAGGTACGCCAGCAAGAGAAAAACTAAGACCGGAGAAATGGTAGATTTTGAAATTGCCTGTTTAAATAAATAAAAATGCAAAAGATAATCTCTAAAAGAGAAAAAACGATTTTTTATTTGGCCTGTACAATAATTATTTTCAGCCTGATTTTTAATTTTGCCCTTTCCCCCATAATTAAGAAAAACGATCTCTTAAACCGCCAGATTGTTACTACTCGCGCCAAGCTAAAGAAATACCTCTGGCTATTAAGCCAGAAAGAAAATATCCAGAAGAGAAAAGATACGTCTGCCGGTG
>JAQUNE010000068.1 GCA_028717765.1 Candidatus Omnitrophota bacterium
AACAATTCTTCTGAAATAGCCGGATCAATCTGTCCGTATTCTTCCAGCTTGACAACGCCTTTTTTCCTCAGGCTTTGATAAACAGCTGCGTTGGTTCCGGTAGTATCAGCAACAATTTGAGAATTCAGAGATAAAGAAACTTCGGCAGCTACTCCCTCTTTTAAAGACAGGCGCGGCTTCCAATTTACCACTATCCCCTTAATCTTGTCCTCAAGATAAATTAAATCCTGAAATTCAGCCAGATTTAAAATCTTTACCCCTACATCGCAGGCAGCCAAAATAAGCCGAGAAGAAAAGCCTGGCCCGGCGTTAACTGATAAGCC
The DNA here is from genome assembly GCA_028717765.1 of Candidatus Omnitrophota bacterium. The sequence continues at coordinate 324 of JAQUNE010000068.1, forward strand.
GTTTTTTCCTTTCTTATAAGGAATTTCCAATTCATCCAAGATCTCTCTAAATTGGGGCATAAAAACAGGGCTGCTAATAAGAAAATCACTCAGCCATAACCTGCCTCCGGCGCAAGCATTGCTTTCCACCACCAGCACCTTTAGGTCTGATTTTGCTAAATCTATTGCTGCCATCAGGCCCGCAGGGCCTGCCCCAACAATGATTGCGTCTTGTGAAGTACGCTTCTTGAGTATGCTTTTATTCATAGGCCACCTTTTTTAAGTTTAGGATCTCATACTTTCGCCCCGCCTTAAGGCGGGGCTCAAGTATTCCGCTTATAGTAATTTAGGAAACCTCGAGGCTTCAAGCCTTACCGAGCTTCATTTTGGTAATTCTATATGGAAGATGCTACCCTTACCTTCTTCAGATTCAACCCAAATTTTACCGTGGTGTATTTCTACAATTTGTTTTGCTATCGATAGCCCCAGGCCGGTCCCGTCTCTTTCCACCTCTTTTGCATTTGATGCCCGGTAAAATTCTTCGAATATTCTGGGTAGTTCTGCCTTAGGAATACCAATGCCATTATCGCTAATCTCTATTAAAATACGGTTGCCCTTATCTTCTGCCACAATATTAATCTTGCCATTATGAGGCGTATATTTAACGGAATTTGCCAAAAGATTAGTCAGGGTTTCCTGGATATGTTCTTTAGAACCTCTGATTTTATCGATAGTCGGCTCTAAAACAAAATGCAGGGTAATATTTTTTTCTTTTGCCTTTGCGCTAACATAGGAGATCGCTTCAGAAAGTGTCGCCCCAAAAGAAAAATATTCCATCTTAATTTGCCGGCTTAATTTTATGCGTGTGATTTCGAGAAGCGCTTTGACAAACAACATCAACTTCTCCGTCCTGCGGCTAGCCCTCTGGATTAAATCCAATTGTTTAGGGTTAAGCTCACCGGTGATCTTGGCAGCTACAGGCTCCAGGCAACCTTGGATCGCCGCCAAGTGTTCTTTAATATCATGCGAAACATGTAAAACGTATTCAGATTTTACGCGGTCTTTAGCTTTTAATTGTTCATTTGCCTGCTCTAGAACTTTTTCGCGTTGCCTTAATCTATTTGAAATAGAAGTTGCCAAGTAAACTGCGATAAATAGGGTGCTGACAAAAACAAAGGCAACTCCGCCCAGGTAAAGAGGATTATGGTACTGACAGCTGATCATGAACTTTTTTAAACAATAATGAGGAAACACCCCCAGATATTCTGAAATTACCATTAAAAAGAATAGTGATACGGCAAATGCCGCTTGCATAAAAGAATCCCTGCGTGAAAGTAAAATACTGGCAATAATCATATGGAAAATAAAATAAAAGATAAAAGGATTCTCAATGCCTCCGGAAAAATGGATCAAAACAGCCAGGCTTAAAAGGTCAAGGGAAATCTGGCTATTGGCGATTTTGTTAACCCGGGACAATGGTTTTTTCTTGCCCCGGATCAATAAGAAAAAAAATAAAAGATTATATATAAAGAGCGCTAAGATAACTGCATATAGAGGAAAACCCGGAAGGTTAAATTTCAACCCTTGCCTGACAAATAAAACTGTCAACAATGCCCCGATTACAGCTATCCACCTGAGCCGGATCAGCCAAGAGAGCCTTTCTACCAGCCCTTCCTGGAACGCATTACTCTCCATGGAATTATTTATCCTTAAGGAACAATTCCACTTTTGAAATCAGCTGATCAGGATTAAGCGGCTTATCGCAATAATCATCCACCGGAAGCCAGACTTCGTCTCCAGCCTCATTCCTAAAATCCAAGCCGGTCTTTTCCTTGATCGCCGTCAACATGATGATCGGGATATCTTTATTGCTTTTGTCCCATTTTATTTGCCGGGCAACGTCAAACCCCTTGTCGCTGGTCTCCATCATCACGTCTAATATAACTAAATCTGGCTTGAGCTGCTTTACTCTCTTTAGCCCTTCTTCTCCGCTCCCGGCTATTGCAACTTCGTAATTTTTGCTCTCTAAGACTACTTTCATTGCCTCCACAATATCAGGATCGTCATCAATAATAAGGACCTTTGCTTTTTTATCCATTTCTACACCTCCAAAACACTGTAAAAAAGTTTTGCCTTTATCATTTAACTACCGCTTTTCTAAACCAGATATCATACATCAGGAGGGAAAAAAGCAGTAAAAATGTAAATGCAAGGAACATCCCGGCGAAAAACAGCACCCAGGAAAAACTCTTGCTTACAAGCGCAATTAAACACATCGATGCAATATCAATTACGATCAAAATATAAGGTAATACCGCAAAGATTCTTTTTATCTTTTCAGAAAAAGAGGTAAACATAAACAGCAATGTCGGAATAAGAAAAATATAGATGGAGTAATACGGAAGGTATTTGTGGGCATGATCCGTCAACTCCAGAGCCTCCATTGAACAATAGCCTTTAGCAATGAGCGAGGGCTTCATTTCGCAGTCCTGAAAGATATGATACAGCAGGACCAAATAAATCAGCCCAGAAATACAAATTAAGCTTGTCATCAATAATTTTATACTCACTGGCGCACGCGAAACTCTGATATTCTCCATTATTAACGCCTCCTTTTCTAATATCTTGTGTTACTTTCAGAAAATTTATTTGTTAAGATAAAGCTCCTCATATAGAACAGTGGCTTTTTTCACGGCAAATACTGCGCTACGCGAAGAAATTGTCGCTCCGCTGATGCCGGTGATATCCTTATCAACTTGCAAGGGGCTTTTACTGGTTTTACCTTCAAACTGGCTTAAGAAACTATGCCGGGCAATCGGCTGGCCTCTTTTTTCCTCATAACTTAAAACCTCTACCCTAGTCACCGTACCCTGAAGGTCCATAGCAATGATGAATCCAACCGGGCCCCACTTACCAGGCTCTGAATCAATAATAGCAACACCTGTTTTCTTTCCGTCCTTTTGTGCAAAATAGAAATCAAAATTTGTCTTAATTTCACATCCTTCTAATCTTGCGCCTTTCTGAGTACAAATCAAACTACCCCCTAATTTTTCCGTGACTTTTGCCAGCTTAGGCTCAACCAGGTCTTTATTTTCGGTGAGAATTTTTACATCCGATCCAAAAACCTTCTTTAAAGCTTCTTCCTGCGAAAGCAACTGCACAGCATAACAATTCCCAAATAAGAGAATTGAGAGACAAAACACAATAGCCGCTGAAAAAACCGCTCTTTTACACATTTTACTGCCCTCCTGTATTTTTGTTGGTTTCTGAAACAACATTCAATGCATGCCTTAACCCGGGAGAATATATCTTCTCTCCGGAGGTAGTTATAATTATAACTTCCAAACCAGGGATTTTTTCCAACACCTCCAACCCTTTTTTTGCCCCCATAATAAAAGGTATCTTTGCCCAAGGCTGTGCAATCACGGGATCAGGATAAATCAGGGTAACCGAGGCGATTCCCTGTGCAGGATATCCTGTCTTGGCGTTAAAAATATGGCAATATCTTTTCCCGTCTTTGATGAAAAATCTTTCGTAATCACCAGAGCCGATTACTGCCAAATCTTCTACTTCAACATAACCAATAATACCTTCGCCGCGCGGGTCTCTAATACCCACCTTCCATAACCTTCCTGCCTTCTTACCCAAAGTCAAAACATCCCCTCCTGCATCGATCACAGCTGAAACTACACCCGCATTTTTCAAAACTTTTGCTGCCTCGGCTAGCGCATAACCTTTGGCTATTCCTCCCAAATCGATCATCACTCCCTGCGCATCTTTTTTCAATAGGCCGTTATCTATAAAAAGATGTTGGTAGCCCACATCCTTTAAGCAATCTTTGATCTCTTCTTCCTGCGGAACACGAAACGATTTATCATAAAAACCCCATAATTCCAATAACGGGGCAATAGTCATATCAAAGGCACCCTTTGATTGCTTGCTGATTTCCAGGCCTCTGCGCACCAGCGCAACAATTTCGGAATCAGAAAGCGCTTCTCCATTTTTATTAAACGCATAGATAGGACTCCTGGAATCGAGTGCATTAAATTTTACAGCAATCTCTTCCATCCGGTTTAAGGCCAAGCTGATTGCATGAGAGGTAATTTCCTTGGGCCCGATGGCGTAAAGAGTAACATAAGTATCCATCATAAAACGGGTTTCTTTTTCTAGGTGAAATCTGCGGCTGTTGTATAACCTTATACTCCAAAGACCTGCAAATACCGCAATTATTATAATCAATACTATTTTTAATTTTTTCATTTTAAGCTTAATTTCCTTAAAGACCAGGATTAGCTTGCCGATAAAAATCTTTTCGGCAAGCTAATCCATTTTGATTAAAAATCCTAGAACGTCGTCCTCCAACCGATAGTGAAGCGATTAAACCTCAAGCTTTCCGAACCATCAGACCTATGGCCGTCAGCATTTTCATATTGGCCCATAATCGTAGAATTGGGCAATAAGTCATAGTCCAGGATAAAGCTTGCGGAATTCCACTTATCAGACAACATGTTAACTGAACCTGTTTTATAGAGGTTTACATAGCTATACCTAAGTAATGCCCGCCATTTAGGCAATATTTTGTATCCTACATCCACCACATAACCTTCCCGCCTGCCATCTGCCTTCCTTGAACCAGTGGTAGTCAGGTTTTTAAAGTTATTATAGATGTATTTGGCGCCTGCGGTATACTTTTGATAGTTCCAATCAAAACCGGCAAGGTACCTGAAATTAGCCGCTTGCTTGCCGTCGCCCCATAATCCATAAGCATAAGAAGTTAAAAGTTTCAACTTGCCCTGGAATAATTCTGGCGCGACATGAACCAAGATTGCCTTATTATCGTTATTATCCACAAATTGATCCGAACTGTTTCCGTTCAAAAATGAGACATAAACAGGCAACGATAGTTTATTAAAATCGAAATTTTTATAAACTTCGACTCCTGCATCATGCCATGATTCCAAAGTGCATTCTCCTGAATTCAAGTTATAGTAATTATGCCACCAGGTTTCTTTGGCATATTCCTCATCAAACATTGCATTAAAAGTACCCGCCTTTACTTCATAACCTTTAGGAAGATACAGAGTCATGAATGCCTGATGCAGAGACGTAGAGACTGTACTGGATGTCCTACCTATATCAGAACCTATGCTCGGTGTGGCGCTTGAGGTAATATCAATTTCAGGCTGCACCTCAGCTTTGAGCCAATTTTCCAACTCTTTACTAAAGTAGAGTACCACGTTATGCCTTCCAAAAAAACCGCCGGAAAGCACGGTATGCTCATTGACTCCGTTACGCTTACCGTCGGTACGGTCCAATAGGGCAAATTTAAGATGTGCCCCTACGTTCATGCCGTTCAACAACTCATTTGTCTGCTTTAACCCGCTGACTTTCTTGTCTAGCTCAGGGACCTTTTTAATTTCTACAGCTTGGGACTCTTGCTTGGTTTCCAAAGTATTGATTTTGCCATTCAAGGTATTAATTGTTTCCTGCAAGGCTTTGATCTGTTCCTTCATATCCGTGATATCATCTGCCTTGGCGATTCCTACACCAAAAAAAACAAGTGTAAACAACATAACTGACGCAAAAACTAATTTCATTTCTTTACCACCTTCCTTTCTTTGTTTTTTAGAACACAGCTTTGTTAAATTATTCTCCAAATTATTATTCCGACTTCTATGCCTCTGATACGATAGTAATAGAATCCAAGTCATTTTTGTAATAGCTACCTCCCTCCTTTCTTAAGATTTCTTGCCTTTCTTTAATTAGATTATTATTACCCCCAAAAACACCTACCTTTTCTGTTTCTAAATAGAGATAGGCGATAATCTCAGACAAAAGCGGAATTAAATTACGCAGGCTCTTAATGTTTTTTAGATCTGCCGCGCGAATAGCATTGCGCGCCATCTCCCAAAAAACCGGAATCGCCATCCACGATAAAGAAAGAATATCGGCTGTCCTCTGTTGAGAAATACCCATAAAACGCAGTGGCGATAATACCTTGCTCAGGCCACGGGTCAAATCTTGCGGCGAAGTAGTCCTCACCAACAAAGTACTAATCATGATTAAAAAGAGCACGCGCAAAGCAAAAATTGCGCCCAAGGTTAACCCTTCAGAGGTAAGTTTAAAGTAAACCATGTTCAATAAAATATGCTTGCCTGAATTAAAAAATAGCGGAAACAAAAATGAGGCAAAAATAAGTAGCACAGATTTTTTCATCTTGAAAAAGAGAAAACTAAAAGGTGTTGCTGAAGCTAAAGTAAGAACGATTAAAAATAAAAATAGCGCCAGGTACAGCCACGGATTGGCAAAAATCAGCACTACGAACGAAAGGAGAAAAATTCCCATGATCTTTAAATCAGCTCTTAAGCGGTGGATGTAAGAATGCCCGGGAAAATAATGCCGAAATTCCAGAAGAGAATGTTCTTTTGGATTCTTTGCTATGATTAACTTAAGGGCATCCTGGTTTTTTAATTTTAGGCAAACGTTACCCGCAACCACACCAGTCAACCAACCCATCAATACTGCGCCAATACAAAGCCAAGGCAGGAAGACAAAAATTCCTTTATGCCTCACAAGTATGAGATATGCTAAATAGAGCTGGACAAGATTATGCGATAGCGCGCTCAAAATGCTTATTCCCACAATGCTTAGACGGTAATGATGATGAAAACCGGATAACCAATAGAGTAATCCCATGACCAAAGTACTGACAAAGGCACCGGAAAAACTCAAAATAAAAGTAGGGGACATAAAAGTTCCCATGATAAAGGAGCTTAAAATGGTGCGCAAAATCGCCACTTCCAACGCCGGCCCAAACCCAAGGGTAACCAGGGCAATTAAGGTCATACAATTTGCTAACCCTAAGCGTAAGCCGGGAATAGGGTGGGGAATTAAGGATTCCGATATCTGTAGAACGCAAGAAAGGGAAACCAACATCGCGATCTTATAAACGTTGT
>JAQUNE010000069.1 GCA_028717765.1 Candidatus Omnitrophota bacterium
CCGGAGTGCTTACTCCTGGTTCCGGAGAAATGTTAGTGGATAGCCGCTCAACAAAAGTTATTGTCTCGGATTTACCAGATAGAATGAAGAAAATTCGCAAGATCATTACTGCTTTTGATTCTGCAGTACCGCAGGTGGAGATTGAAACTAAAATCGCCGAGATTACCTTAAAAAATGAATACCAGCGTGAAATCAACTGGGAGAGTATTTTTGAAACGATACATGGCCTGGATCTTAAAGGGACGTTTCCGATTTCTCCTTCTTTTACGGTATCTCCGGCATTATCCGTGGCAAATATGTTAATGAATATCGGTACTGTAAGCACTGACGGATATACCGCCGCGATAAAGGTGCTTGAAACGCTTGGGGATACCAAGATTATCTCTCAGCCAAAGATCGTGGCTTTAAACAATCAAGAAGCAAAAATTATGGTTGGCTCGCGCGAGGCCTATGTATTGGAAAGTTTAAGCCAGGCCACTGCTTCCACGGTTTCCGCGGAGAATATCCAATTTATCGATGTGGGTGTAAAACTAAGTGTGATGCCGACTGTGAATAAAGACGGTTTTATTACCATGAAAATCAAACCGGAAGTAAGCTCTGTTCGGGAAACCATCACCACCACTATGGGAAGCCGGGTTCCAATTGTCGATACCTCAGAAGTAGAGACTGTGGTAAAGATTAAAGACGGAATGATGATTATGATCGGCGGACTAACTCAGGATGATAGACGTAGCGATACTACCGGTACACCGATTTTCGCCAAGACGTTTCTTGGCCCGTTGTTTGGCTCGCGGGCTACACTGAAGAAAAGAAGAGAGATGGTAGTTTTTCTTACTCCGCGGATTATAAAAGGAGATGTAAGTGTTACTAAAGAGGATTTGCCAGATGTACAGTCTAAAGATATGATCCCTGGTTTAGCAGATCATCCTTTGCCGGCAATGCCAGCAAAGGAGCACGCGGTATCCGGAATTAATATTCAACAGAAATTTAAAGGTCCTAAAGAGTATTAAAGAAGGGTAGGAAAATGGGTCAAAAGAGAAGAGTAGTTTTTGTTTGTGGAGGGATAGTATTTTTTAGTAGTTTAGTTTTTTTATTTGCTGAACAGAGTGCGACAACTTCTACAACTAGTACTGCCGCAGCTACGACTACAACAGCTTCTGCTGGAACACAGGCGACTACCCAGCCAGCTACAACCACAGCCCAGCCTGTAGCTGTAGCAACCACTGCGCCATCTACGCCTCCTGTGCAGCCAACAGTTTTATCTGCAGGCCCTACTAATACAACATCAGAGCAGGCACAACAACAGCCGGTTGCTGGACAGACGCCAAACAACCAGGAATACGGTCCGAATAATCCTGGCCCTTGGGCATCTGGACAACCGGGAATGCCAGGAACGGGCCAACCAGGAATGGGCCAGCCTGGAATGCCAGGAATGGGCCAGCCTGGAATGCCAGGAATGGGCCAACCAGGAATGGCCCCGCCACCAGAGCAGCCGCCGATTGAACAGGTTAACCAGGCAAATAATAATTCTACGCCTGCAACACCTTTATCTGATGAGCAGGTTACGCAAGGGATAAAAGTTTCGCAAGAACGGCTTTCGCTTGATTTAAAAGGTATTGATATTAATGAACTTTTCCGGATTCTTTCTTTAAAAATGGGAACTACCATTGTCCCTACAAAAAGCGTTTCCGGGAGAATTAATATTTTCTTAAATAATCTTTCCTTTGAAGACGCATTGGATGTAATTTTGATTAGCCAGGATCTTGCCAGTGACAGAAAAGGCACTATTATCAATATTATGACTTCCGGAGAGTATGAGAAGCTCTACGGGAAAAAATTTAATGAGAAGAGAAGATTTACCAGTTTTAAACTTAAGTATGCCAAGCCCTCAACGGTTTTTAATGCCCTTTCGCAGGTTAAGTCAGATATAGGTAAGGTGATTGCAGACGAAGCAACTGGTACTATACTTTTGATCGATATTCCTGAGAAGCTAGACAAGATGGTCAAAACCGCCAAAGACCTGGATAAAGCACCTCAGACAGAAGTGTTCGATATTAAATATGCTAAGTCATCAGACATGAAAACACAGCTATCCAGTGCAATTACCCAGGGCACAGGAGAGGTTTATGTAGATGAGCGCTCTAGTAAAGTAGTGGTTTCTGATCTACCGGATAAGATGAAAAAGATTAGCAGGGTGGTGAAAGCTTTTGACGCGGAGACCAAACAGGTCTTTATTGAAGCAGAGATCTTGCAAATTACCTTAAAGAAAGAATATCAGCGCGGGATCAACTGGGAGAAGCTTTTTAAATCAGTTGACTGGCATAACCTGGATTTTAAGGGGACGTTTGGGGTTAACCCTTCTTTTACTCCTTCACCGGCACTTAAAGATTCGAATATTAAAATTAACGTGGGAACGCTTGCCACTGATACTTGGACAAGCGCTTTACAGTTACTTGAAACCTATGGCGACACAAAGATTATTTCCAGCCCACGCCTGGCAGTAGTAAATAATCAAGAAGCGAAAATTCTCGTAGGTTCACGCGAGGCATATGTTACCCAGTCACAGAGCCAGGCAGAAACCACTACTGTTACTTCAGAGAACGTAGAATTCATCGATGTCGGTACAAAATTGCACATTGTTCCGACGATCAATGAAGAGGGTTTTATTACCATGAAGATAAAGCCGGAAGTAAGCTCCGTTCGTGAGACTTTAACCACGAGCTTAGGCAGTAAAATTCCTATCGTGGAAACTTCTGAAGCTGAAACAGTAGTAAAAATTAAAGACGGTGCGATGATTCTGATCGCCGGGTTAATTAAAGAAGATAAACGGCAGGATACTAACGGCATTCCGGTTTTAGGGGCAATTCCTTTTATCGGCGGATTTTTTGGCGCAAAGGCCAATTTGGATAAGAGGACTGAAGTGGTAGTATTTATTACCCCGCATATTATTAGAGGCGATGCTGTACTTCCAGGCACAGAGCCGCAGAGATTAATTCCTTCGGATATTGCCACTGAAAGCGTAAAACAAACAATCGTGGATTCGATTATTTCCAAAGAAGTTGACGAGAGCATAAGAAAGAGCAAACAAGAAGGATCTCCCATAGGAGCCCTTCCTTTGCCCGCAGAATCGCCTGTGGCAGATATTCCGGGATCTGGTACGGATATTACGGGAAAAATTAAAGGGCTGAAAAATTATTAAAAGAGGGGATTATGGACAATCTTAATGAAAAAGAATTGAATAAGAAGCCAGCCGTAAAGAAAAATTTCAGCTTAAGTTTTATTTTAATTTTAGTGGTGGGGATTATTTTTGCCGTAAGTGCCGGAAATAGTATTTTCTTGTTTCAAAAAATACAGGCGCAGAAAAAGCTGATTCTCCAAAAAGCTTCAGAAGAGGACGAATTACAAGAAGCAGAATCAAAGTTAAGAAAAAAAGTGGTTGAATTACAATCAGAGCTGGATAAATTAAAAACAGAAAAAGAATCCATAAGTAAACAGAATGATGCGCGCCTGCAAGAGGAAAAAGCCACGGCACAAGCTTTACTTAAGCAGGCAGAGGAGAAACTTGCGCAGATAGGAAATGAAAAGAAGGCAGTACAGGAGGAGCTCGCTCAAGCTAAAGCATCACTTTCTATTTTAAGCCAGCCCAAAGAAAAAGAAAAGCTAAAACAAGAGAATGCCGAAGAAAAACAAAAAGCAAAACAGAGCAAAGCCGAAGAAGAAAAGTTAGAAAAAGAGCGTAAGATTAAAGAGCAGGAAGCAAAGAGAGAAGAGGAGCGTAAGCTCAAGTTAATGGGGAATCAGGAAATTACCGATTTAAAAAATAAGCTTGCCAAAGCCAAAGAGCAAAATAGTGCTTTAGAAGCAAAATTTAATTCTGCAACGGCTAAGCTTAAGCAATTGGACCTTACAACCACACAGCTTTTGGCCGCAAGAAAAGAGGTTGAGAGATTAACTCAAAAAATTATTTCCCTGAAGAAAGAAGAAGAAAAACAAAGAGTGGATTCTAAAGCTTATAGTAAAAAAATCGAAGAGAAATTAGTTATTCTACAGGGGTTAAATACCCAGCTAGAAAATAAGGCCAAGGGTCTCTATCTTAAACTACAAACAGCAGGTGATAGCAGGGATCAGTTGGCTCACGCAAATGCATTGTTAGACAATCTTACAGAAGAACGTAAAGTTGTGTTGCAGGAAAACACTAAATTAAAAACTCAGATCAGTGTTTTGGAGAAAGAAAAAGCGCAAATTTTTCAGGAACAGGGGAATGCCAATATGCAGGCAAAGCTTTTTGACCTGGCAATTGATTCCTATACAAAAAGTATCAAGTTGGATCCTAATAATGCCGAGGTTAATTACCGTTTGGGGCTCTTATACAAACATACGCGGGATGACCCAAAAAAATCGGTATATTATTTTAGAAGATATTTGCAGCTTAATCCTCAGGCAAAGAATAGGAAAGAAGTGGAATACTTAATCGAGGCGTTATCCAGGGGAAATAGTTGGAAGTCGATTGAGTAGTAAAATGCTCCAGGTAAAGGAGATGGGTAAAAATGAAAAAGAAGTTGTTCAATCCAATCACGGTATTTTTATTGATTAGCTGGATCTCCGTGGCTTTTTTTGCTTGCCTCTATGTGGCTACACGTATTCAAAACCTGAAATTGAAAAATTCCTTGGCTGCAGTAGAAGAAAAAGCAAAAATTTTATCTGAAGAAAATAAGCGTTATGAGGACTTTAAGCGGGAAGAAATTAAATTCCAGGATAATGCCTTAAGTTATATGGAATGGCAGTTTGTTTTAAAAGAGCAGGTTTCCCGGGCTGCGAAGCTTTTGCAGGAAAAAATTAACCAAGTTAAGGATGTCAAGAAGGATAAGGAGTTGCTTAACCTTTTGTATTATAACCTGGGATTAAATAATACCCTTGCGGTAAATTTCGATGCGGCGATTAAGGCCTTTGAGCAGGCAGTGGACCTAGAGCCGAAAGATGCGGATAGTTACTATAATTTAGGGTTGCTTTATTCAACCTATCAGCAAAATCCAAGAAAAGCGGTTAAGTATTACGGAGATTATTTGAAACTTGTTCCTAAGGGTGCGAAATCAGATGAGGTTAAAGAGAGAATCGGAATCTTAAATGGCCGGAGTAAATAAATGGATAAAAAGAAAATCCTTATAATTGTTATTGGAGGCATTGTAATCTTTTCGCTGATCATCAGTATTGTGTTTTTCCTAAAAGCAAATTACCTGGATAAAGAACTTAGCCAGACAAAACAAATGCTTACTAAAACACAGGATGAGGCCAAGCGTATCCAGGCAGAAAAAGAAAAAGTCACCAAAGAAAACGAAAAACTTTCCTCAGATGCAATTTCTTATTTGGGGATAAATAGCCAGCTGCAGAGCGAAAAGGAAAAATTACAGAATGCTATTGATGAAAGCAAAAAAAACCTTGCTAAGAAAGAAATAGACCTGGAAAAAACACAGATAGCCTTAGAGCGTTTAGAAAAAAAAGTCATCCAGGAAGGCAGTACCCGAAAAAACCTCTACGAAAAGGAAAGCGAAGATTTGAAAAAGAACATCAAGTCGCTCGAGGAAACTTTAAAAAAAGAAAGAGGGCTCTATCATTATAATTTAGCCGTGGCATTTACTCAGTCAAAGCTTTTTGACGAGGCGATAGATTCATATGAGAAATCCTTAAGTTTTGACCCGACTAATGCGGACGCGCATTATAACCTGGGGCTCTTATATACCAGTGCTAGGGGTAACCCTGAAAAAGCATTACAACATTACCAGGAATACCTTAAACTCAAGCCTGATGCCGAAGATAAAGACGAAGTAATGGGCTGGATTGCGAAATTAAAGGGAATTTAATGCATAAAGGAGTTATCATCAGAATTTTTGTTGCTACGCAGGTCTGTAGCTGTTCTACTGATTGTTGTGCGGCACCCGGACAATCAGAGAAGGAAATTGAAGATTTAGCGATTACGATAAAAGCTTCCACTCGCACAGAATTAGAGATTAATGATGTGCGGGATATTCAGGTACTTGAGAAATTTCCTGAAGTAGCTAAATTATTTAGAAGCCATGCTTATAATGCTTTACCAGTCGTGATGGTAAATCAGGATATCGTTTCCTATGGTATACCGGATAAAGAATTCATCCTTAACTCAATCGGTAAATTTAGAAAAAATAATGCGTAAGATTATTGTTTTAGTATTTATTTTTACCTTGATTTACAATTTTTCAGTTTTTGGAGCAGATACAAAAGATAAAGGATTATCTATACAACAGGCAGCACCATTACCTTTGCCTGAAAGTCCTTATGTTCAACGTCCAATAAATCCAGCCGGGGATTTCCCTAATGGTTTCCAGTCATCCCTTGAGTTTTATGACACCAATAATAATGGGAGTATTGACTCTCAAGAACTAAAGTTTTATGAAGATGATAAATTTACTATTTTTGATCAAGATCGAGATGGAACTTTAGATAAAAAAGAAATGGGGAATTTTGATATAGTAGATTATAAATTATTAAAAGGCGGAGATAACCTTGAGCAGCTTACCGAAGAGCAGAAAGAGTTATATAAGCGCTGGAGGAGAGCATTGCTTTCTTTAGCATTAGCAAATCCTGGCAGAAGGGCAGGAAGTAATGCAGTAAATCAACCAGATATTACTAAGTGCTATCCTGATAGAGTTTGTACTGAGCCTCTGCCTCAGACACACCTTCTTTCTCAACCGCAAAGCCCAAATAAAAACAATAATAACAACACTAAAGATGAAAAACATTAAATTTAAAAAGATTTTTTTTCAGTTAGCTTTATCGATTTTGCCTGTACTTTTTTTTATCCATTTAGTACTCGCTTCTTCTAAACAATTAACGATTTTTTATGCCGCCGGCCTTAATGCCTCAATGAATTCTATGATCAAAGAGTTCAAAAAAATAAATCCCGCAACAGAAATAATAGGAGAGTCAAGCGGAACATTTTTGGCGATCAGGAAAATTACCGAACTGAATAAGCCAGCCGATATTTTATTAGCCGCCGATGCATTTAGCATTCAGACAATGCTGATGCCAAAGTTTGCCGATTGGTATATCACTTTTTATAAAGACAGGGTTGTGCTCGCCTATACAGACAGGAGTAAATATACCAATGAGATAAATGCCCAGAATTGGTTCAAGATACTTTTACGTAAGGATGTACAATTTGGGATTGCTAAT
>JAQUNE010000070.1 GCA_028717765.1 Candidatus Omnitrophota bacterium
GCTGTGGTATAAATATCTAATTTTAGATTAACTCCTTTACGATTAAGCTTGCCTATTGCTTGAGATAGCTGTAATAATGTCTGTAAATTTCCCGGATTATATATTGCGCCTGTAAAAATTAACCGCAGGCTGTCTCTATACTCCCGGCTGTTTTTCCCATTTCGTATCCACAATTCGCTTTCTGGGCAATTTTGAAAATGAACGAATTCCAAGCCGTATTTTTCTTTATACGCATCGCATAACTCATTTCCTATGGCAATTCTTAATGATGCCCTTTTAAATAATTGTTTTAAATAATAACCGGTATTCCAACCTGTAGCAATACGACTGGCAATGTCTTCAAACCTTAAACGCGCAGGCCAATCATCAAGCATGTGCACCACTAATTTTGCCCTGCATAAACTATGTATTATTAATATATATACTAGGTCATTTAAAGAATTGGGCGCGCAATAAATTATCTGCGGATGAAAATCTTCAAGCCACGCCTTAAAATCATCGGCAATTACCCTCCGGCCCATCGCAATAAATCTTAGCCTGTTCATCTTGATCCTAAAATGATTGCGGCATACGCTATCATCCGCAACCATATCTTGCGTATACGCACAGGCAAGACAATCACCGGGCCAATTCTTAAAGAGGTTAGAAACAGTAATGCCAAAACCAGTAAGATAATTAAATGGTTGTGGAGAAAAAATAAGTACCTTGGGATAACTTATGGGCTTACTATTCATTCATGAAATCATTGCCTAGCGTCCCCTACGCACAATCTTATAAAAGGCTTGCGTAAAAGAAAACTTCCTTAGAGGAGGAATACAGTTTTTAATTTTTAGAAATAGCTTAATCGATAAATCTACTATGCCTATCAAAAAACGGTTTATAAAATCTAGGTATTTTAACCAAGTTCTCCTAATAATATAACCTCGAGAATTTAATAACCTCTCAATATCATCTGTTTGCCTTAATTCTGCTTTAATTTTTCCGGAGTGGACATCTTCCATCATTTGCACAATTTGTTTAGGATGTTTACCATAAAAACGTTCCAGCCAGCTAGGAGATTGATAGTAACTATATACACGGTATGGATTACCAAGGCGGAAATAATTATTCTTTGACCATTCTGTAATTTTAGCATATGTTGTCTTCTTTTCGCTTTGATACACGCTTACCTTCTGATAAACTTCCCAAGGGAATAAAAAGGCATAGTGGTACAGGTATATGCCCCGCTTAGCCAATGTTTCGCCTTTGACCCAATTTAATGAATGCATATCTATCCCATTTGCATCGTATACAGTAGGCGGTTCATGCGTAACATACCTAAAGCCATTGCCCCATTTAAATAGGCGATGGTGTATATTTAAGCCACGCCTTAAGGGCCAACTATCAACCGTGTATGCAACATCGCCCCAAAAGGTCTGTGTCTGAAAAGATACGGCAGTAATTGCAGGATCTTGTTTCAACAAGTTGATCACATATCGCATATCATCTTCATGATAGAATTCATCAATATCTACCTGCCATAAATAATCGCCTGTAGCTTTTTCTGCATACGCGCGCGATTGATGAGTTCTGTACCGGCCCAGCTCATCTTTCATCGGCCAGAAACCATCTCGCGTAATAATCTGTAACTTATTCTCCGGATCCTCCTCTTGCTTAAAGCGCCGAAGGGCCTCTAATGTTCCATCTATCGAATGGCCATCGGGAGTACATACCGCTACGGCATTCTCATGCCCGCCCTCAACAACAATAATCTCATGGGCAAAAGGATAGATCGACTTCAAACAATAGCGGGTAAATGGTTCGCCGTTTAAAACGATTATCCCGAAGGTGATCTTAGGATACTGGGGTTGGTTCATTTTTTCTGCTGGCAATTGCTACTGAGCACCCAAATACAATAAAAATCAATACAAAGGTATTAGAACCGTAATATATAGGGACATCGCCTATTCCATTAATCAGTAAGGCAATTAAACTGCCTATGCCGGATAAATATATTAATTTTTCTTCGTCTGTAGAATCTCTAAGCCTTCTGAATACCAAAATAAGCCATCTAAGAATAAACCAAAAAAACACCATTAACCCGAAGACTCCGCTGCCTAGGGCTATTGCCAGAAATAAATTATGCGGTGAATCAAACCCGCAATAAGGATATATACTACTATATCCCATGCCCATTGGTTGCTCCCAAATATGCTTCATCGCCCCCTGCCATTTTTCGAGCCTCGTATCAAAACTATCCATAACTTCTTTATTTTGGAAAGACTCCACTCTTCTGCTCACCTCGGGGCTTAAAAGCTGTTGCATAGCGATTATGCTAAAAACTATTAGGCCTACTGATGACAATAGTATTATCATATGGAGCTTAATCTGTTTATATTTGAAGCCTAACATTATTACGCAAAGCAGCCCCGCAAAACACGCCATCCAGGCTGTACGCGTGCCGCTCATGATAATAAAAAATAGGATTGCCGGGGCTGAACATAGACCTATCAGCTTTACAATCTTTCTTTTGCTAGACATCCATAAAATAACGCTAATAGGAAAAATACTGGATAGATGGGTGGCCAAACCTATAGGATGAAACCAAAAGTTTATCCCCCCTGCCAGGTATTCTCCTCCCAATCTTTCATGAGAAGTATATTCAACACCCACATATCCGCGATGTAAAAAAAACGCTAAAGCACCCATGATCAAACCGCCAAGCGCCAAGGCCGCCATTATATTCTCCGCTTCCTTGCCTGTTTTAATCAGTTTGACAAAGATGATATAAACTAACATGGGATAAACAGACGCCCCTCTAAAATACATGACTGCTGTTAATCTATCGGCTGGATGCGCGAAGAGTAAAACAAATAATCCGCTTATTGAAAAAAGTACTAATGGTACCAAGAATGGGGTTTCTAAAATATTTTTTATTACATTTCTTTTCCTTGCTACTTCTGAAATAATATACAGTAGGAAATTTAAATAGATACAGGCTTCCGGAATTACAAAACCCGGCAGGAACCTGCCCCCAAGAAAATAAGGTACCCAGAGCAACGCGGAATAAAGAATCAGAAAAAATATTGGTCTTACAAAAAATACCGAACCGACAAGAGCTACAAAAAATATTAATACCGGCGCCCGCGTATAGTTTATAAAAAAATTGGCGATAACCAGGATTAAAAGAAAAATTACCGCAACGCCGAATAATTTTAATCTTAAGCTATTCATGATACTTCCCAACTCTGGTCTATTAAAATGTTTCCTTGGCCTGGATCAGGCAATTTACCATTCTGGAAAAAACTACCTGCCTCGACTTCAAAGATTCCGGCATCTATTATCCAATCAGCAATAATCCCATTCACCCGCGAAAATACATTAAACATATACCTACCCGGCACAAGAGGCAAACGCGCCATCTTACAGCGTATTACGCCAGAAGAAGGAAGTTCATCCCATATATTTGCGCTCACCCGATTCGCTAAATCGGTTATCTGGTTAAACATATAGTCTTTTAAAGCAAAAGCCACGGAAACATTACGCAACTTATCTTCGTTATTTGAACTATATTGAACACAGATCACCGCGCTTTCTCCGCTACGAAAAGCTGTGGTCCGTTGCCCTTTTGCATTTTCCAACCAATATCTAGTAAAACGCATACGGCCATCACCCTGGCGGTCATTGCGCTGCTGCAATTCTGTATTCACCAACTTATATACGGTTTCAAGATACTTGCTTATTACCTCTTCTTTATTCCCTAGGGCGGCAATTCGTCCACTCTCCAATAAAAGAGCACTAGAACAAAACGCATTTATTGCCGTCATATTATGAGATACAAATAATACTGTCCTGCCATGCTCTGTAACCTGGCGTATCTTACCGAAGCACTTATTTTGAAATTCCACATCCCCGACCGCTAACAGCTCATCCACTAAAAGGATCTCAGAATCCAAATTAGCGGCGATAGAAAATGCCAAGCGCAGATGCATCCCGCTTGAATAATATTTGATCGGAGTATCTAAAAACTTCTCTACGCCTGAGAATTCCACAATTTCATCGAATTTATTTCTTATTTCCTTCTTGCCCATTCCCAGTATGGCGCCGTTTAGATATATATTTTCTCTTCCGCTTAGCTCTTCATGAAAACCAGCTCCAATTTCCAGTATCGCTCCTACTTTACCGCAAATCGTGACCCTGCCACCTGTTGGTTCCACAATGCGCGAAATAATCTTGAGTAAGGTACTTTTTCCTGCGCCATTTCTTCCGATTATCCCGATGACTTCACCGCGCTTTACCTCAAAAGTAACATCTTGAAGTGCCCATATCGCCTGCTTCTTCTTTCGAGCCCGAAAAAGGCCAGTAAAGATGCGCGGAGCATTCTCAATCAATAACTCATATTTAGGCAGCTTGTCGCCTATAACGTATCTTTTACTGATATTCTCAACTGAAATCGCCATGTTTTCCATTTTTAAATTATATCCGCAACATTTTTCTGCATTCTGTAGAAATAAACTATCCCGGTCAAGAAAATTAGAAAAGAGCACAAGAGAGAAACCGGAAAGGTAATTTGCAGAGTTGCTGCCTTACCTAAAAAAACCCACCTAAAACCATCTATGATGCCGACTACCGGATTTAACGCGTAAAGAAAAAGCCATTTCTCCGGGATAATGGCGGTAGAATAAACAACCGGAGAGCTATAAAGCATGATCTGTAATAAAAAGGGGATCGCGTAACGCACATCGCGGTATTTCACATTTAAAGCTGAAAACCAGAATCCCGCGCCTAATGCTAATATGAGTAAAACGAATACAAATATTGGAAAATAAAAAATATGGGCAGTGAGTTTAATTTTAAAGATAAATAACATTGCTAAAAAAACTATACAATAAATAAAAAAATCCAAAGTATTTTCGAGGACTATTGAAATAGGCAAAAGTATGCGGGGAAAATAAATTTTTGTTACCAAGTTACGGTTGATCAATAATCCCTCGCCTGCTTTCAATGCGGAGTTTGCAAATAAGCTCCAGACTATTATCGCGCAAAAAAAGAAAACTAAATACGGGTATCCATCTGAAGGCAGTTTTACAAATCTACCGAATATTATCCCGAAAATTAAACCCGCTATCACAGGTTGGATAATCACCCATAAAACACCGAGAACAGAATGTTTATACCGTACCTTTATTTCGCGCCATACAAAAAAATATAACAGTTCCCGGTATTCCCAAATTTCTTTAAGTTTGGCTCCGCTGATAGCGCCGCTGGAAGGTTCAATTATTTTCTTTATTGGTTTTTTCCCCATGCTGGCCCGCTTTTTTCGAAAGCTTCCTTTGCCTTCTCGGCATCACCGATCTTTAAATAAGTGTTGCCTAAATTATGGAACATCCAAGCCCTAGCCACTTTATCCTGGCTTAAACTAATTGCCTTATTGAAATATTCCGCTGCTAAGCTAAACTTACCTTGCCAAAGATAAATAATGGCGATCCAATTAAGTGCTTCTGGCTTGAGATGTTTATTGATATTAAAATTTGTCAGAACAATTGATTTTTTATATTCCTTTAAACTTTCTGCAAATCGCTTCTTTTCGCGTAGAAATTCTGCAAATGAATATCTATTATAATCTGTGTTTGGGACAATTTTGCTAAGCGATTTATAATCCGCTGTATAATTAGCGTAAAGGTCTTCTAGGATACCCAAGCGAAATTTTCTATCCGCAAAATACAATGCCCTTTTATATTCTCGCAAGGCTTCTCTACGCTTATCTGATATTGAAATATAGTATTTTGCGATTTCATAATGTATTGCAGCGTTTGAAAAATCGAGTTCCTCAGTTTTTAAAAATTCTCTTTGCGCATTTTCCGGTTGATTCAAAGAAAAGAATGCTTTTGCTAAATCAAGATGGTACCTCCCCATCACCGGATCTAAAGTTATGGCGGTGAGAAATTGATTTTTTGCTAGGATATTTCCATTTTCTGCTAAGCCCAGCATCCCTTCAAATCCTTCCTGGGCGACCCTTAAATAAGTATTCCCGGATTCAAAATAATATTTCGCATTAAGACCGTTCAGTGCTATGGATTTATCCAAATACCTAAGCAGGCGCTTATAGTTCATAGTCTTCTCTATTGCGACTTCGGGAACATAAATCGATGTGGCCTTTAGGTAAAAATCCTCTGCAAAATACCTTTTCCAAATAAAATATTGCATGGTTAAGGCAAAAACTAAAGACAATATTGCATTAGGTATTATTATGGGCTTTAGCGATTTCATTTTCATTTTTATGTTCTACAAATACACTCCCGTAAGTCACAGCCATCAATACCGTAAACAAAAAACTATTAGCGGGGATCTGTAAATTAAAATCAAAGAAACTATGCAAAAGAATCGAAAATATTGCACATACCCCTCCCAAGGTAATGCCTTTAGCAAAAGGATGGTGCCGAAATAACCAGATCTGAAAAATATTTTTAAAAAATAACCAGAAAAACCAAAGAATCAATCCCGTGCCCAAAATCCCGGTTTCAGAAATTAATTGCAGGAGGTCATTATGTGCCTGATTCACTACTGCTTGGCCAGTTAATGTTTTATACATCGGATAGATGCTTTTAAAAGTACCTAAACCGGACCCAAAAAGAGGAAAATCGTAAATAATTTTCAGCGTATCCTTCCAAATTACCCAGCGGTTTTCTATACTTATCGTCTCTTTATTAAATAAAGTTGATATCCTTGTTAAAAATGGATCCGCTCCTGCAATAAACATAAATAAAAATGCAAAAATAACTAAGGCTACAATTAATACGGTTTTTTTGCGTATGGTCTTACGTAATCTCAGTAAACAGAACATCACCAATAAAGAAATAAAAAAACTCAACAGGCCCGCACGGGAAAGTGATAAAAATAAAGTAAAGATCATGATTATCGCTATAAACGAAAAAATAACCCTCTTCTGCCTGTCTAACTCAGTAAGCAAAAGTCCGATTGTCATAAATGTTACCATTTCCATATAACCGGCAAAATGGTTTTTATTAATAAAAGGATAAACAAAATTTTTTATCATTCCCAGGACAGAAACAAAAAAGCCAACTGAAATAATTATGAGGATAATTCTCTTAAATTGTTTTTTTGTTTCTAAACTGTTCAACAAAACAAAGAAAACCGCTATAAAACTCAATAACTCGATTAATTTCGATATGGTCAGGTCCTTACATACAGTAAGGCAATAA
>JAQUNE010000071.1 GCA_028717765.1 Candidatus Omnitrophota bacterium
GGCTTCTCCTTTAAGGCCGTTTACTTTAAAGGAAGAGCTTTTATTTATTGAAGGCTTAGCAGAGAAAGAATTCGCGGAATTTAAAGATTTTATCACTGTATACGGAAACGGAAGCGTAAATATTAATACCGCTCCAGAGCAGGTATTTGTAGCACTAGGGATGGATGAAAATTTGGCCCAGGGTATCGTGGGGTTTCGTAATGGCAATGACGGCAAGCAGGGCACTGAAGACGACCAAGTTTTTGAAAGTAGCGCAGAGATTGTCGATAAATTACGCTCGGCGCTTAGTTTTTCCGGAGACGAAGAAGCAGCCCTGGTTGCGCTCATCAGCCAAAATTTGCTTACAGTGTCTTCAAAGAATCTGCTTTTAGAGGTTCAGACGCAGATTTTGAACAAAGCGGCAATCAGGTATTTAATTACGATGGAGGCAGATAAAGGAAAGATTAAGCAGTGGAAGGAATATTAGGAGGTAAAAATGAAAAAAAGAAGTTTTACTTTGGTGGAATTGATGTTAGTGGTAATTATTATCGGCGTTTTAGTGGCAATGGTTGTCCCGCGTATGGTCGGCCGTTCAGAACAGGCAAGGACTGAAGTTGCCAAGGCAGACGTAAATTTGAATATTGCTACTGCCTTAAAGTTATATGAGCTTGATAACGGGTCATTCCCTACAACGGACGAAGGATTGAATGCTTTATTGGCCGCACCTAGCTCAGCGCCGAACTGGAAAGGCCCTTATTTAGAGAAAAAACCGCTAGACCCCTGGAGTAAGGAATATCATTATACCTCGCCAGGAACGCATCGTCTGGACTATGACCTTTATTCTCTAGGTAAGGACGGTGTGGAAAGCGGCGACGATGTTACAAACTGGTAATCTGAGGAGGGATATATGCATTTATTAAGGACTTGCTTTTTTTTCTGTTCGTTTCTTTTCGCGGCAGCATTTCCCTGTTTTGCCCAGACTGATATTGGTGAGGTTATGGATGAGATAAATAAAAATAAAGTTGAGGAGGTCAGCGGCTGGGTTACTGAAATTGACGCTCCTGGTTCTGTGATTGTGATTAATGGGGTGACAGCAAGAGGTAACGGCGAACAGATGAGATTAAAGGTCCCTGATAGCGCGAAGATTACCCAGGGTGCTGAAGATATTGACCTTGATGATATTGATCCGGAAGATTCGGTAACAGTCAGATATACTGTTGACCGCAGTAGCGGAGAATTACGCGCGATTAGCATTGTCGATAATAATGTCGCCAATAATCAGATGTAGTCGAATAAGCTTGACAAATTTTCATTTCTGAAATAAAATAAACACATTGGGGAGGCTGATGTGTCAGCCTGAGAGTCCCGCGATTAAGCGGGTGACCCGTTGAACCTGACCTGGATAATGCCAGCGTAGGGAAATGGTGCAAAGAATATGCAGGGCCGTTTCCCGAGAGGGAGACGGCCCTTTAACTTTTACAAAGGGAGGTGTGCAATGTTTCAAAGAGTAAGTGAGGCAAGTATCAGTAAGGCAATCGTCGGAGAATTTAACAAATGGTTTACAGATTACATCATCTCAGATGTAATTATCGTTGGCGCAGGCCCTAGTGGCTTACTGGCAGCAAAGGATTTAGCTTCCGCGGGAATTAAGACTTTAGTTGTCGAAGCAAATAATTACATTGGTGGAGGTTTTTGGGTTGGCGGGTATTTTATGAATACGCTCACCTTTAGGGCTCCGGGACAAACTATTTTGGATGAGCTTAAAGTTCCTTATAAGAAAGTAGAGGAGGGGTTGTTTATTGCCGATGGTCCAAGTGCTTGTTCTAAATTGATTTCTGCAGCCTGCGATAGCGGCGCAAAAATTCTCAATCTGACCAAATTTGACGATGTGGTTTTGCGCAATAAAAAAGTTGAAGGGGCAGTAATTAACTGGTCCCCTGTATCAGCTTTGCCCAGGCAGATTACCTGTGTTGACCCGATTGCTTTGGAATCCAAGATAGTAATTGATGCTACTGGCCATGATGCACATGTCTGCCGAAGCCTAGAGAAAAGAGGCCTCTTGAAACTTGCGGAATTAGGGCCAATGGATGTGAATACTTCCGAAGACGCGGTGGTAGAGAAGACCGGAGAGATCTATCCGGGTTTATTGGTCTGCGGGATGGCAGTTTCTACTGCTTACGGAGTGCCGCGCATGGGGCCAACTTTTAGCGGGATGCTTTATTCGGGAAGAAAAGTAGCCCGGATTGCTAAAGAGCTACTTTCAGAGAAAAGAATTCCAGAAGCGCTCGCAGTCGCTTAACCTCCTAAAAAATATTTAAAAAAATACTTGACAAATTTTAATTATAGTTTATACTCTACTTTGTTAATAGAGATAATAGAGTAATGTGGAGAGAGAAATGAAGATAACTTATAAAGGTGATTATGCATTAAAGGCAGTTTTAGACTTAGCGCTAAATTTTGGAAAGCTAGTCACCATTCATGATTTGGCAAAACATACAGATATCCCGGTGAAATTTTTAGAGCAGGTATTATTGGATTTAAAAAAAGGCGGTTTTGTTGAGAGTAAGCGAGGCAAAATTGGTGGATATCTTTTAGCAAAACATCCCAGTAAGATAAAATTAGGAGAGGTAGTCAGGTTCATTGACGGGCCCATAGAGCCAATCGGATGCGTGGGGGTGAAATATTCCGGATGCACTGATACCTATAATTGTGTATTCCGCAGAATTTGGGGACAGGTTGCACAGGCTACTTCTGCAATTATTGATACGATTACTTTTGAGGATCTCGCCAGTCAAGCAACCCTAAGCAAGCAAGAACTTATTTATAACATTTAGAGAGAAATATTTTTTTATCTAATCTCTACTAAGTTTATCGAGATAATAATGAATAGAAAAAATAACCAACTAAAGGGAGGAAAAGCATGAGTTTGTTAAACAATCAGGATGACTTAAAGGAGTTAGTGGAGAAACTAAATTTCAAAGAAAAAGTTGAGCGTTCTTTAGCTTTAATTGAGGAGGCTTACAAAAAATATAAGGATGGGCTTGTAGTGGCAAACAGCCTGGGAAAAGATTCTGTGGCGGTTTGGGATCTAGCAAAGAAGGTAAGCCCTAAGATTCGCGGATTTATCGTTACCACGCGATTTAAACCGCAAGAAACCGCCAAGTTTATGCTTGAGACGGTGGATAGGTATCCGGAACTGGCTGTTTACAAGAGCGACACTAAGATTCCGAATGATTTGTACAAAACTGACCCTGATCGTTGTTGCGATATTTTAAAGGTTGGGCCGGTAAAGCGGGCAATCGAAGAAATGCAGGTGAAATGCTGGGTCACTGGTTTACGTTGCACTGAAGGCAGGACGCGTACAGATTATAAGGAAGTTGAAGAGCGCGATAAAGGATTGATTAAATTGAATCCAATTTTGATCTGGAAAGAGCGCGAGGTTTGGCAATATTTGGCGCTTTACGGAGTAAAGGTCAATCCCTTATATTCGCAGGGGTACCGCTCATTAGGTTGTTCGCCTTGTACGAAAATTACTAATGAGGATAATGAACGCGCCGGACGTTGGATCGGCACCAGTAAATGCGGCGGGGAATGCGGAATACATACCCGTCCGCTAAAGACAAACACACAAGGTGATGGAATTTAACAAAAGATTAAGTTGACTAAATTTATTTTGTTCCTAGTCGTGGGATTTTTTGTGGTAAATATGGGGGCAAGCGGTATTGCCCCTTCTTTTGCAGCTGCCAACGGTAGCAGATTAATTGACAAAAAGAGGATTCTCGCGTTATTTACTATTTTTGTATTCCTCGGAGCGATTATTCTTGGCCGAAATGTAAGTTTAACTTTGGGCAAGAATCTCTTGCCTAAGGAATTTTTAAGTTTTAGCACTACTCTCATAATAATTTTTTCTGCCAGCTTAAGTTTATTCTTGGCGAATCTTCTTAAGATTCCCCAATCAACTAGCCAGGTTACCGTAGGCGCGATTACCGGGGCAGGGTTATATTTTCGTCACCTTTACCTAAGGACCTTGTTTTTAAAAATAATCCCGATCTGGATTATCTTGCCGCTCTTGGCATATTTTTTTACCTTTATTTTATACCGGCAAATTTATCCTCCTAAGCACGGGAATCTACATCTTTACGAAAAAATTTTTACTCACGAGAAAAAGCTAAAGTTAGTTTCTATTTTAGTGAGTTGTTATGTTGCTTTCGCGATTGGTTCGAATAATGTCGCTAATGCCGTAGGGCCTTTATATGGTGCGGGGATTATAGGAATACTGCCGGGTTTAGTTTTACTTTCTCCTTTTTTTGGTCTTGGCGCATGGCTGATGGGAAAAGGACCGCTTGAAACGGCAGGCAAGGAAATTGTTCCCTTGGGTTTATTTTCCAGCGCATTGGTATCTTTTGTTACTGCAACTTTACTGATTTTCGCTTCTATCTTAGGAGTACCACAGTCATTGGTGCAGTTAAATCTCTGCTCGATTTTCGCGGTTAGCTCTTTAAAGAATGGCCATAAATATACGTTAGACTTACATATTGCCAGAAAGACTATGCTTATCTGGGTAGTTACACCTTTAATTTCTGTACTGGTATCATTTTTTTGCCTTTGGATAAAGTATAAAGGATTATAGGAGGGTATATGTTGTTTTCGCATAAAATTGCCAACAGCGTTACGGAGTTAATCGGGAATACTCCTCTTGTCAGGCTTAACCGTATAGCCGGACCTGATTCCGGTAGAATTTTAGCGAAATTGGAGTATTTAAATCCCGGAGGAAGCGTAAAAGATAGAATCTGTCTTGCGATGATTGAAGACGCGGAAAAAAAAGGCTTACTTAAACCTGGCGCAACAATTATTGAACCAACTTCGGGGAATACCGGTATTGGATTAGCGATGATTGCCGCGGTAAAAGGGTATAAATGTATACTTACAATGTCTGAAGCAATGAGCCTGGAGAGGATATTTATTTTGAAAGCCTATGGCGCAAAGGTTGTACTTACACCGGCCACTCAAGGGATGGATGGTGCAATTAAAAAGGCAGAGGAGCTTCTTAGGAAGACCCCAGATGCTTTTATGCCGCAACAATTTAAAAATTCAGCCAATCCTGAAGGTCACCGTAAAACTACCGCTTTAGAAATTCTCGAAGCTACTGATGGAAAAATAGAGGCGTTTGTCGCAGGTGTTGGCACAGGGGGAACGATTACCGGAGTTGGTGAGGTTTTAAAAAAACACAATTCAGGAATTAAAATAGTGGCAGTGGAACCTAAGAATAGTGCGGTTTTATCGGGTGGTAAGCCCGGGCAACATAAAATTCAGGGTATCGGAGCCGGCTTTGTTCCGGAAATCTTGAATCGGGATATTATTGATTCCATAATTCAAGTAAGCGACGATGATGCTTTTAAGACCTCAAAAATTTTAGCCAGGCGCGAAGGGCTATTTGTCGGTGTTTCCGCAGGCGCAGCTACCTGGGCAGCCTTAAAAGTGGCGCAGGACCTAGGTAAAGATAAGATCGTAGTCGTGATTTTACCTGATACGGGGGAGAGATATTTTTCCATGCACCAATATTTTGAGGCCTGACGCATAAGAATGAGAAAAAAAGAAAAGCAATATTTTTCAGTAGCCCTAAACCTTAAAGGAGAGCCAGTTAAAATTATCGGGGGAGGAAAAGTTGCGGAGCGCAAAATCTTAACCTTACTTGAAACAGGAGCTCATATTTATGTGATTTCCCCGGAACTTTCTCCGAGGTTAGCAGGATTATTTAGAAAAAATAAATTGGTCTGGTTGCGTCGTCTGGTGCGAAAACAGGATTTATCAGGGGCAAAAATAATTATCGCCGCGACGGACGATCAAAAGACTAATAAAGATATCAGTAAATGGGCAAAAGAAATGAATATTTTGGTAAATATTGTGGATAATCCTAAATTAAGTAGTTTTATTTCTCCGGCGATTTTACATAAAGATAAGGCAGCTATTGCTATTCATACAAACGGCAATGATCCGGTTTTTTCGCGGGATTTGAAAAATTTTTTAAAGGAGCATTGGAATGGATTTCTATCTTATCGGGATAGATTATAAAAGCGCTTCCCTGGAATTACGCGAGGAAATTCTTAAGAAGCGTAAGGTTATTCAGGAGTTTTGGAATAAACATCATTCGCAGCAAGCGGCGATTCTTTCTACCTGTAACCGTTTTGAAATTTATTGCTTAGGGGAAAATAGTTTAGATGCGCGCCTGCATATATTACTTTTTAAGAATTATTTTAGCGGTCTCTTTAATAATGCTTACGTTAAGCTTGGTAGGGAGAACGTCTTTAATCATCTTTTGCGTTTAGCCAGCGGCCTGGAATCACAATTCCGAGGAGAAGCGCAGATTGTAGAGCAAATGGAGCTCTGGTTAGGCCATAATTCTATTTCGTTTGGCATGCGTAATTTGTGGGAAGAGGCGCTAATTTTTGCCAAAGAAATCCGTTTAAAATCAGGATTAAACCAGATAGAAAATAATATCGCGACAATTATTTATCATGACTTATTAAAGAAAAAGAACGAATCCCGCCAATTAAAGGTAGTTATAGTAGGAACGGGAAAGATTGCTCAACTATTAGCTGATTACTGTCCGCAAAATGTCCTTCTTTATTTTGTCAGTCATAAGCATCATTTTCGGGCGATAGAATTAGCGCAAAAGTCTAAAGGAGAAGTATTAAGTTTTAAAGAACTGGCGGATCTGATTCCGTATCTAGATGCTTTGATTAGTGCCACATCCAGCCCGCATTTTGTCTTGGGTAAAGAAGTATTTCTTAAGACTGAGCGCGTTCAACCTTTTTATCTTTATGATTTAGCTTTACCCCGCGACATTGATCCTGAGGCCGGAAATATTAAGGGGATAGTTTTAAAAAATCTCGATTCGTTGGCAGCGTGTTTTGAAGAATATAACGCAAATTTACGAGAAAAGATTAACTTGGCGGAATACCTAATTAGTGCACGATTGGAAGAGGACAGGGAGAAGTCTAATGAAGAAGTTTTTTCGCATCGGTAGCCGTCCGAGCCCTTTGGCGCGCAAGCAAACTCAAGAGTTACAAAAGCTTTTTCCGAAGTTTGTTTTCGATTTTATATATATTGTAACTATTGGAGATCAGGATAAATCGACACCGCTGTCTCAGGTAGAAGATGGGGATTTTTTTACCAGAGAAATCGACCAGGCG
>JAQUNE010000072.1 GCA_028717765.1 Candidatus Omnitrophota bacterium
CAATAGCGCAAGAAAGCCGAAAAGATGCTCACGGAAAAACACCTTTCGCAGTAGATTATCCTGATTATAGTGTAAAATGTTCTTCATCTTTCTCTCCGCTATTTCGCTTTCTTACCTGTGCTCTTCGGTGTTTCAGTCTTTACGCTCTTTAGTTTCTGCTCTAAATCAGCTGCGCGTTGTTTTTCCTTCTCCATGCGTATTGCCATGGCCTGATAGGAAACCATATCCGCAGCATGTTTTTCATTCAAATCTTTGATGATTGCGCCACGTTCTTGAGTTAAGCGCTTGTCCAGTTCATTTTCTTTCAGCTGGATTTCCTTGGTAAAATTTTTCTTTAACCTCAATGAATTGGTATAAAGATACAAAGTAAAAATACTCAAGACTATAACCCCAATCACGGATATTTTAATAAATTTCCGGGAGACAATTTCTTGGCCGGCTTCACCAACACCTTGCACCTGAGGTTTAGCTTCTAACTCAGCACTTAACTGCTCTACCTTTTTAATAAAATCCAAAGAGCCGATGACAACTTTTTTATTCAATTCTTTGCCTAATTTTTCCATCTCGTCTTTTGTGATACCTTTTAAATAACTCACATAATCAGAAACAGAATATTCTGAAAGGCGCGATTTAATTTCTTTTAATTCTTCATTCATCTCAAATAAAGGAGCACTGCCGGTATAATATAGGTAACTACTATACTGATACTCTCCTAGATCTTTCACTAATCCCAATGCCAGAGGATTCAAATGTATGTAATTCATTGCCGGCATAATAAAGCTTTCCTTTTCCACTAAAACCAGCTTATGCCTTTCCTGAAAAAGATGGCCTTTTCTTTCGTGCTTGCCATTAAAATATTTGGTGTAATTTGCATTCAAGTCATGCATGATCTCTGAAGTAGTCAGCCCTTCTTTTAATTCCATCAAAAGATGCAGGTGGTTCGGGAGCAGGCAAAAACCAAATAATTTAAAACCATATTGGTTCTTATATTTTTTTAATAATTCCAAATAATTTAAGTAGTCTGCCTGGTCCTTAAAAATATTTTCATTGTTGTCCCCGCGCGAAGTTACGTAGACCAGCGATCCTGCAACATGGGTTCGTGGTATTCTGTTCATCTTTTCACCTCTTTGCGTGGTACTTTTGTATTTGCTTAAAAAAAAATCTCAGATAGGCTCTACCTGAGATTTTATAAATTTATTTTCGAATCTTCGGTAATCTGCCTATCCAATTGCTTGGACGCACGATTTTGCGCCCCCTGATTACTCAAGGTTTGCCTTTTCGGATCCCTTCCTGCTTTTTCTATAATAAAGTATAACATATTTTTTTACTTTTTCAACCTCTTAGCTGGATGCGTGGTACTGGGCTGCGTAGTCACCTTAGTTTCCAGTTCTTTTACCAGATTTTTCTGGGAATCCAGCTTTTTTGCCAGATCATAATATTTAAGATAATCTGTGGCGTGTTTGGCCTCTAAATCCTTGCTAATCACCTCTCGTTCATGAGCGACTTTTTTGTCAAATTCCGCTTCTTTTATTTTACTCATTTGCTTAATAGACGCGCATAATTGAATATTTACGATCAACAAACCAAGGAAAAAGAGTATCATTACGATAAATGCTATTTTTACGATGATTTTAGGCGAATTCTTTCCCATGCTCAGTTTTCCTTGTTTAATCTTTCAAAATGTAGATTGGACATTTTACAGCCTCAAATTGGACATTATTCTACCATTTTCCCCTGTATAAGTCGAATTTCTTGAGAAAATTGATTACCTGAAACCCCGGGATTATCACCGCTAATTAGCAAAAGAATTCCTCTGGAACGTACAATTTCATAGAGTAAATTTAAGATATTCTGGCTGTTTTCCGGGTCTAAATTTGCCGTTGGCTCATCCGCTAAAATCACCTTTGGTTGATTAATTAAAGCCCGGGCAATTGCAACGCGCTGCTGCTCCCCTCCACTTAATTGCGCAGGCAAATGATGCATTCTTTTTTCAATGCCTAACTGCTGCAAAATTTGATCGATTCTTTTTAAATTCTCCTGATAATTTTTCTCTTTAGGCAAAAGTGCTAGCTCAATATTTTCTTTTACCGTAAGCGTGGGAATTAAATTACAGTGCTGAAAAATAAAACCAAAATATTTACGCCTTAATCCTGATTTCTCTGGGTCATTCAAAAAATTAGTCTCCTTACCTTCTAAAATAATCTTTCCCGAATTTGGCAGATCCAATAACCCAATAAGATTTAATAGAGTAGTTTTACCGGAACCAGAATTTCCTCTAATAAAAATTATCCCCTGGCCAGGTAAATCCAAATGATCTACCTCTAGCTTAAAGACCTCTTGGCTATCTTTAAAATAACTTTTTACCAGATTCGCAATTTTAATAGATGGTTCCATAATAAATTATTTATCTACCCTTTCTAATTCCTGCTGAATTGCATTTTCTAAATCAGCTTTTTTCCAAAAGATATCCATGCGTTTAATGAACTCTATTTCCTTTGGCTTTCCTTCAACATTTAGCGTAAATTTATTCTTGCCATTAATCAAAATGCCTCCGCAAGACAAGCCGGTTTTACGCCAACGCACATACCCCTCATCATTTCTAAAATCAATACACTCAACATTGACTTTACCTTTATATTTATCCTTTAAAGATTCAAGATAACCCTTCATAAAAATATGCTCTTCATTAAAAGGATAGTACGCTTCAACGATCACTTTTTGGCTCTCTTTTATTTCATTGACGGCCTTAGGAATAAAGCTAGGTTCTTGTAGGCCATACTGGCTCAAAATACTCAAACCTTTTTTGGAAAACATAAAATTCTGGAAATTTCTTGCTTCCTCCGGGAACTTACTGTCTCGCAGAATTGCAATATAACTATTAATTATCTCATGGCTATCAGAGGGAAATTGAGCAATAATTCTAATTGCTCCCTGCTCAACCTTATCGGTATTAGTCTCAAAGGGGCAAATATTGTAATGTATTCCGGCATCAGCTTTAGAGATGGCAATATAGGAAAGTGCTTCAATCGGGGTATTTGTAAAGATAACTTTCTTCTCTATTCTTTCCCAGAGCCCTAAGGATTTTAAAGATTCCACAGCATAAGCGCCGATTGAATTAAAATCCGGATTAGAAATCACGATAGTTTTCACTGCATCACTGAGCAAATCAGAGATTGCTTTTGGATAATCGGATTTTGCCGGTGCAATGAGAATTAACTCGTATTTGGCAAAGGGGCGAATTGAATCTTCGTTAATAAACCCTTTTTCTTTAAGTAAACCTATCTCCTTCTTTCCCGGCGAAACGAATAAATCCGGTATTTTGCCTTTATCTAACACTAGCCTTACCAAGATGTTAGAGTTATCAAATACAGGCTCAACTTTTAGGTGATACTGTTTTTCATATGCCAGCGATAATTCTTTAAAAGGAATAGTCATGCCACAAGGAACATAAATAGTTAAGACTTTTTGGCTATTGGCCTGCTGCCTATTCAAATAATACGCTATAGAAATGATTGTCAGAAGAAAAATTATAATAATTATGCCGCGCTTTTTCATGCCTATCCCTTCCTTTTATTTAATCACCAAACACGCACAAATATAATCGCCTATCCACATTGCTACTGTGGTAGCAAAAATTACCTCTAAAATTACTGAGGTGACAAAATATACGCTTACTTTTTTCCAGCCCACAAACCTACTGACTAACAAGAAACCTGGTAAGCTGGTTCCCGGACCTGCCAAAAGAATTGCCAGGGCAGGACCGATATCCATACCCAATTTTAAGAATGCCTTGGTAAAAACGATTTCTGATAAAATCGGAAAATACATTAACTCTCCAAAAATAGTGGCAAAGAATGTTGTGCTTAAGGTCGGAAAGAATAAACGGTAACCATGAATATCCTTCTGTGCCGTCAAGAGATGATTAATCCAACGCACATCCACATACCGCGCGATAAAACCCACAAGCAGTATAGAAATAATAAAAAGTGGCACGATCATTTTAGCCAGCTTAAAGGTTTGTTTTGACCAATCGAGTAGTTCGCTCTTCTTAAACTTAACCAATACTAACCACAATAATAAACTCAAGCAAAGTATAAAAAGGGTAATCTTCAGGCGCACCCCTGCCGGATTAATTACATCAGCTGAAGTCGGAGAAGTTAAAAGAGAGCCGATGATCAAGATAGCAAACAGCAAGATAAAAAGCATGATCAGGCGCCAAGCTTGCGTTTTCTCTGTATCAACTAAAGGCTTGATTTCTTGCGGTTTTATTTTTGCGCGGAAAATCGTTTCCATCACTAACCCCAAGACAATTGAAATTACGAAAACTCCGATTAATCTCCAAATGCCAACAAGCGAACCGATTACTTTAAAAGTGATGATCGCGGAAATCAGGTTTATTGCCGGCCCGGCATAAAGAAAAGTAAAAGCAGGGCCAATCCCTGCGCCGCGGTCCAAAATGCTAGCAAAGAGCGGAACGATATTACATGAACAAGCTGGCAATACTATTCCGGCTATCGAGGCTACAGGATAAGAAATATATCTTTTAGTACCGGGCCCCAGATATCTTGTCATTGTTGATGTAGGCACAAAAGCCGCAACAGCCCCGGCAATAATAAATGCCGGCAAAATCGTAGTTAATGCCCCCCAGGTAAAGATGCAGCATTTAAAGATATCGATAACTTTTGCTAAACTATAGGTGTTCATTGATTTTTAATTTCTTTTCCCGCCCACTTTTTTAAAATTTCCTGGGACCTTTCTGATTTCATATACTCGATAAATTCTTTTGCTAAAGGTTTATTCTTTGATGATTTTAAAATCCCTGCCATAGACTGGATTACTCCGCTGTCCCCTACGGTTTTGGATAAATCCATAACAATAAAAAAATCTTTCGGGACGATCACTTCATCATAAGCCTTAAGGTCCTCATAAAGGCATGAACGATACATTATCCCCGCATCCACCTTATTTTCAGTGATATAATTTCTTGAATTCCTTCCAAACTCAGTAAAGGTAATCTTATTTTTAATCTGTTCCCAAAGATTCAGTCTTTTTAAAATATCCACGGCGTATTTTCCCGATGAATTGACATTTGGATCAGGTAAGGCAATAGTCTTTACATCTTCCCTGGCTAAATCTGAGAGCGTATGAATATTTTTTGGATTTGTTTCCGGTGTAACTAAAATGACAGAATCGTTTGCCAAGGCTACCGGCGCCATTACCGTAGTTTCGATAAGGCCACGTTTTACTAAAGGATTAAATTCTAGCGGGCCGGTTGCGATATAGATATCCGGCCGGGCATTTTTATCCAAGACCTTGCGCATCAGCACCACCGAATTACCGGTATCAAAATTAATCCTCACCCCCGGATGTTCTTTTTTATAAAGATCGAGGATCTCACAAAATGAGGCAAAGATACTGCAAGGCACAAAAATAGTAAGTTCACTTTTTGTAGAAACTTTCTGGCTACAGCCAAAAATATTACTTAAGAAAATCAGGCCTACTAAAGATGCTATGGTGTTTACAAAATATTTATTCCTTTTCAATTTACTTCTCCTTTTTCAGTTCTTCTTCTAAGAACTCCTTTAACATTGCTTTCGGTACTACCCTTCCCGAGATACTAATCTTACCATTAATGATCAATAGTGGTGTAGCAACCACACCGTAAGAACGATATTCCTCTTCTGAAGAACACTCTTCAATCTCAATATCCTTTAATCCTAGCTCATTAAGGCTAAGACGCAAGGATTTTTTTAATTCTTCGCATCCCTCACAAGTCATTGGTTGCCCATTTTTCCATCTACTGACTAATTTCACTCTCATATTATAAGCTACGAATGCCTTTTGCGCATTCAATTTTTCTTAAACCCCAGGTAACAAAAATACTGGAAAATGCCGTAAAGAAAGTCAAGCTCGCAATCACGATAATCAGTACAAAGATATCGAATTGCGTACCGCTTAAAGCTACTTCTAATTTTACCGGCGTAGTAGCACAAGGAGGATAAGCTGCTAAAACATCGGAGATGCGTAATTTGATTGAATTTAAATAAAATCTGGAAAATAAAAATCCTAGGCTTGTTCCTATTATCGCCCCGAAGAAACCAATAATCAGCGATTCAATAAAAATTAAATTTTGAAGATTTTTACTGGTCCAGCCAATTGCCTTCATTACACAGAGCTCTTTTATCCGCTCACTTACTGAAGCAGAGATGGATCTCATTGAAAATCCGATAGATACAATAAAAATAAAAATCAACATTCCCAGGGTAAAAAGATTGGTAAATGCCGATAAACCAACCACCATTGCTGGAAAATCCAGGCTAGTAGTAATGCTGGAATTTTCACCAAAGAGTTTTTTTAGGTCCGCGACTATTCTTTTCGGATTAGCACTACTTTCCAGTTGAACGAAAATCGTATCAACTACTTCCCCTCTTTTAAGCATCTGTTGCGCTGTGCGTAAAGGGATAAAAGCTTGCGCTCCGGCAATCCGGGCATCGCGTCCGGCCTGCATAATCCCTACCACCTCAAATTGATCCTGCCCGAAATATATTCTTGAGCCAAGGTCAGCCTTTAAAAATTTGGCAAAATCGTAATCAAGCACTGTTGTGTAGACATCTAAGTCTTCCAAATATCTTCCCTTAACCATCCAATTGCCCGAGCCTTCACTCTGGCTCAACTTTGATGGCCCAAGCTCTCTTTCCTGAGGCTCTACTCCGGCAATTACCGAAGGATGCAAATTTCCGCTTTCTCCGTTAAAAGCCCAGCAAATTAAAATCCCGGAAGCTTTTTTTACTCCGCCAATTTTCTTCGCCTTCTCCAACATTTCAATTGCAATTGGATTAAGGTTTGTCGGTAATTTTACCGGAGCCCAAACACAGGGCTCTCCATGCGCCTGAACGATAATATCCGCGCCCACTTCATTAAGTACACGGTTAAAACTATTGTTTAAAGATGAAGTTACCAAGTAAGAAAAAGATACTAAAAGAGCGGCAAGCGCTATACCGGAGAAAGTGTAAATCGAGCGCCTTCTACGGCGGAATATTTCTTTTAGAGATAAATTAAAATAAGTAAGCATAGTTATCCTGTTATACGATGCACCGGCACTGGCCGGGATGGCCTAAAATATTGAGGATGCTCA
>JAQUNE010000073.1:0-4046 GCA_028717765.1 Candidatus Omnitrophota bacterium
AAGGATATTAACCTTGCCGTAAAATTCTAAACCTTCCATACTAAAGAGGCTCCAGTCAAGCCCAAGCTTTGGGAACTCCTCTTTAGGAAAGAGCCCCTGGTAACCAATATTATGGATGGTAAGGATACTTCTGGTATTCTTAAAAAAACTGTCCTGGGCATAAAGTGTTTTTAAATAGACCGGTATCAAACATGCCTGCCAGTCATGCACATGGATAATGTCAGCCTTAAAATTTATCTCCTTTAATAATTCCAGGGTTCTTCTTGAATAATAAGAAAATCTATCCAAATTATCCGGGTAATCTCCGGTTTTATCGCCGTAGAGGCTCTCGCGGTTAAAGTAAATTTCTTTCTCTATAAAATATACCTTGATATTTTTGCCTAATGTTGTCCAGGAAATATCATTTTTTAATCTTTTTAAATTAAACTTTTTCTCGTCTACCGCTTTATATTTAGGCATCACAATAATAATTTCCTGCCCCTCTTTTTCCAATGCCAAAGGTAAAGCGCCTGCTACATCTGCTAATCCGCCGGTTTTTGCAAAAGGAACCACTTCTGATGCACACATTACTATTTTCATTTTTCCTCCTCCATGTCTAACCAGTTTTTCCCTTTTTTGATACTGACCTCAATTGGTACATCCAGTTTCAAACCATTCTCCATTTTATCTTTAATTAAATCCCCGGATTCTTTCAATTCCCTCGGGGGAATTTCAAAAACTAATTCATCATGGATCTGAATCAGCATTTTCGTTTCTAATTTACGTTCTATGATCTGCCGCTGAATATGCACCATTGCCAATTTAATCAGGTCGCTGGCAGAGCCCTGGATAGGTGTATTCACTGCCTGGCGCTGGGCGAGCTGCCGGATGGCTTGATTTTTGTTATTAATTTCCGGCAGGTATCTTCTGCGCTCTAATATTGTGGTCACAAAACCAGTTTCTTCTACTTTTTTAATCTGTTGATCAATATACGCTTTTACTCCGGGATACCTCAAAAAATAAGCATCGATAAAATGCTGGGCTTCATCAACTGGGATATTCAAGTCACGCGATAGCCCGTAAGCAGATAGGCCATAGACGATGCCGAAATTAATCCTTTTGGCGACTTCGCGCATAGGATCTTCAACGTCTTTCTCATCAAGGCCATAAATCAAAGCGGCGGTGATCTTATGGATGTCCTTGCCTTCTCTAAAAGAAGAAATTAATTTTTCATCCCCGGAAAGATGCGCTAAGATCCTCAGCTCAATTTGTGAATAATCGTAAGATAAAAGAAAGTTTTCTTTCTGAGAAACTATGATTGCCCGCCGGATCTTACTGCCAATATCGGTCTTCACCGGAATATTCTGTAAATTCGGATTTGTTGAACTTAACCTCCCGGTTTCCGTGGTAGTTTGGTTAAAAGAAGTATGAATCTTACCGGTATCTTGGTCAATTAGCTGCGGCAAGGCATCCACATAGGTGGTCTTTAATTTCATCAGCTGCCGGTATTCCAAAATTAATGCCGGAAGCTCATGTTTGGCGGCTAACTTCCTTAATACCTCTTCATCAGTAGAGGGCCCGGTTTTGCTGCGCCTGACGACCGGCAATTTTAATTTCTCAAAGAGGATCTCCCTTAATTGTTTCGGAGAATTAATGTTAAATTCGCTGCCGCTTAAAACATAAATTTCTTTAATTAATTCTCCGAGCCTCTTTTCCAACTCCACGGAAAGTTCCTTTAAAACCTTTAGGTCAAGCTTTATGCCATTAATTTCCATTTCCGCTAATACTTCTACTAATGGCATCTCAAGATCATAAAAAAGTTTTAGCAGCTCTTTGTCTTTTAATTCTTTTTCCAGCCGCGGCTTTAATTTTATAACCAGGTCGATTGCCCTGCTAGGAGCTAAAGTTTCCCGATTTACTCCTTCTTTGAAATAACTCCAGGCCAAATCTGCTAAATCAAAACCACTGCCAGAGCAATTGTTCAAATAAGCGGCAATCATGGTATCAAAATATAGGCCTTCCAATTGTATACCTGACTTAGCTAAAGAAACTTTGATTTTTTTTAGATCGTGCCCGACTTTCTTGATTCCCGGATCAGAAAGTACTTGCCTCATGTGCGCGCCTATAGCTTCTAGCTTAAACAAATTCTTCCCGGAAAAAAATATCAGCTCATCTTGAGTATGACCGAAAATAAATAATTCGTCGCCATCTTTGAGTATCTGCCTTAATTCACTCTCTTTAATTTTTTCTACCTGCGTCTTAATCTCAGGTTCATTCTCAAGAGGAAGGTTCTTTAAGAAAGACTTAAATTCTAAATATTTAAAGATCCCAAAAAGTTCCTGGTAGTTGGGGACCCCAAGCTTGATCTTTTCCAAATTTAGTTCTACGCCGGCATCTTTATCCAATATCGCCAGTTCCTTACTTAATTTAATCTGCACCTTATTTTCCAGGACAATCTTTCTTAATCTTTCCTGTTTAATACTTTCAATATTCTGCAATAAATTCTCCACCGACCCAAATTGCGTAATCAGGCTGACCGCGGTTTTTTCCCCTATACCTTTAGCTCCGGGAATATTATCAATTGTGTCACCCATCAGGCCAATGACATCAGGAATTTGGCCGGCAGTAATGCCAAAACGCTCCAAAATCTTTTTTTCATCGTAAAGCGTTGCTTCATTCTTATAGGGACTAAAGACAAGCGTATTTTCATTTACCAGCTGCAACATATCTTTATCAGAGCTAATAATCGTAACCGCAAGGCCCTCTTTGCGCGCCTTTCGAGAAAGTGTAGCAATCACATCATCTGCTTCAAAACCTTCTTTTTCCAAAATCTCAATCCCGTAAGCCGCAATGATTTTTTTAATCAAAGGAATCTGGCTGGCCAGCCCATCGGGCATCGGCGGGCGCTGTATTTTATATTCCGCGTACTTTTTCTGCCGGAAGGTATCCCTGGAGACATCAAAACAAACCGCCAGATATTGCGGATTTTGTTCTTTTAAGATCTTATTCAGCATATTCACGAAGCCGTAAATCGCATTCGTGCCTTGCCCAAAAGAAGTACTTAAAGCAGAAACCGCGAAAAATGCCCGGTAGCAAAATGCAGTTGCATCAATTAAATATATCCTCTCTTCCTTCATTGATTAGTTCATGAAAAATAGTTTGGTAGGAACGATCCGCAATGTGGTCTCTTATCTTGACAATAACCTGTTCTGCATTTTATCAACAAACTCGCTGATCCTCTGGTTATCAGGATCTAACTGCATCCCATCCATGGCTTCCCTATAAGCTCCAAGCGTATCCCCAGTTTGATAATGTTTTTTTGCCCTTTCCAGATAGACGTTGGCTGCGGCCTTATCGTCCTCGCGCATCAGGGCCTTTTGATCGGAAATTTTTCCTGCCAGATCAGTAACTTCCCGCTCTCCGATCGCCGCGAGCTCTTCTTTCTTCTCTCCAGTAGCAATCTTAATATCATCGAGGCGCTTTTTAGCCCTTTCTGTCCAGGGGTCATCGGGTAAACCTAATTCTCCTCTTTTTTCCCAAAAAAAAGCTGCTTTTTTTAAGTCGCGCCGGGTTTCATATAATAACGCCAAATTCGAATAAGCGCTCAAAAATCCCGGATCAGCTCCGATACATCTTAAATAATACTCTTCCGCTGAATCAGAATCTCCTTCTGCTTCGGAAATAATGCCTAAATCATTATAAGGCACGGCATAAAGCGGATCGGCTACGATAGCCCTCTGGTAAAAAGTTTTAGCACCCTCCAAATCGTCCGCATTCTGTAAAACAATACCTTGCTGACGATAATTCCTGGACATCTTTTGCAATTCACCTAATTGAGGAACGCCCTTTGGATTTTTTTTCGCTTTGGTGGTCTTAGAAGATGACTGGGCTAAAGCGGCATCGTGCTGTATAAGAACAAAAGATATAACTAAAAAAAATACTATGATTGTAATTAGCTTTAGGCTATTTTTAAAGGAGGGATAAAGCATTGATATACTTAATTATACCTTCTAAATTTATCCGGTCAAGAGAAAAATGCCGCAGAAAACGGCATACCGTTCAATCCG
>JAQUNE010000073.1:4146-7051 GCA_028717765.1 Candidatus Omnitrophota bacterium
AATACTGGATGATGAGCCTTCTCTAAAAATGCCAGCAGTTCTTCAGATGTCGAAGCCACGGATTCATCGGCGATTTTTTCGATTAAATTAGGCTCGCCTATTTCTTGGCAACGTTGCTTTAATTTATCCGCCAAAAGCTCCTTTAGCTCTTTTGGCATCCAAACCAAGCGTTTGAGCCCACCTTCGGCAAAAATGAATTTTTTACTTACCAGGTATAATTTACCTACCCCCAAGAATCCAGGAGTCTGGATCCCTC
Organism: Candidatus Omnitrophota bacterium; assembly: GCA_028717765.1. Next base: position 4,403 of record JAQUNE010000073.1, read on the forward strand.
CTCCCACTGAACCGGCTAAAGTTGTAAAGGTCATTCCGCAAGGGGTCATCCCTGAATAATCACGGTGCACGATCATCACACCATTTACCTCTGGGATAATCGCCAGGATACATTCAAAACAACCACAGGAAGACTGTGGAGAATCCATCAAAGAATACATACTTACCTTTTCGATAGTTTTATTGGACTTTAAATTCACAAATTCATTTATACTCGCCCATTGCCCTAATTTTTGATCGAGGGCTTTGCCTTTTGCAATCGGCTGATTCGGCCCGGTAGGCGTAATCTCGAAAGACGCCTTACCATCTAACCAGGAATAAGCTCCGCAGAGCCCAAGGCGCTCTGGAGTAATAATGCAGACGTGATTAGGCGCAAAAGACTGACATAATAAACAAGAATAAAAAGTATCTACGTTTTCGTCAGTCATTGTACCAATACGCTCGTCACGTTCCTGAAAAGTTTTCACGGCAGAGCCAAGTAATTTTTCCACATCCGCTTGTTTAGTGAAAAGCTTTACCGCAACCTTATCAACAATTGCGCTATATTCCTGATGCAACATCGCGTGCAAGATTACTCCGATATGCTTTAGCCGAAAACCTTTTGTAAAGGCATCCTGTGAGATCCTTATCCAATTCATATCTCTTTGTCCGACGTGCATCAGGCCCATGGCGTAATTTACAAAACGATGGATTTGCCGCTCTAAAATCGGTTCAAAATCCTTCTGCATTTTTCGTCCGGAAATTTCCACAATAATCGCCAATGGCAAAGATTTCGAACCCTTTTCTAACTTTTCTATATCCGGCCCAATTAATTCAATTTTACCATCCTCTACCTCATCCATTTTTTTCATCGAGAGGTATTCAAAGGCCAAGCTTGCTTTTCCTCCGAACTCCACATAAAGATTTTCTCTCCTCACGCGCTCGCCCTCAAAAGCTGCTGCATAAGGAACAGGCACGGCAATATTAGTTACTTTTACTTTAAGGCCCCTTACCTCAATACATTTTGCAGCGAGTTTTTTATAATCAGTTTCTGTCACCAATGCCTCATAAAGGGTAGTATCGATTTTTCCCAGATTAGGAACCTCTAAATCAGAAATAATCGGAAAACCCAAAGCAAGCGCACCCAAACCAGTAGCTACAATCACCTCATCAACATGGCTTAAAAGTACTACAAAAGCCGGAACTTTCTGTTGGGTATATTTTAGGATCTCCTCCCATTGCCCGCTTTTTAACCCTCCGTACATAAGCGGTGCCCTAATTGCCCAATTCACCGCGTAAATTACCGATAAATAATCTTCCCCTAAGGGGACAATATAATTTTCCAGGCCCAATTCGATCTTTTGAGCCTCCAGCTGCGCTTTAAAAGTCTTCCCCTTAAGATTGCCGACTAAAATACTGACAATACTTCTACTCTGAAATTCCCGGATCAATGTAACTGCAGACTGCTCGTCTTTTGCCGGGCCTAAAATTACGGCAATACCGGCAATCCTTCCGTCTACAAGCTGAATACCTAAAGAACGCAAAAGTGTATCTGATAAAAATCCGGCATGTTCTGCCTGGGGATGCTCGTGATTTTCATATTTTAAAACTGCTAAAATTTCTTCGCAAAGTAGTGTTGCTACACCTTTATTTAATATCCCTCCAAGAGCCGGAATATTAAAACCATTGGCAGCTGCCTGATTTTTACTTAAATTTTCTGCCTGCTGCAAAACTAAAAGACAGTCTGCTAAAGTCTTTACTTCTATTTTTAAAAGTGCGTCAATTAATGGCAAGTAATAGTTGGTTTCCGGAAAACTTAATTTGGTGTCTTTGCCTTTTGCTTTCATTGCATTTTCCAATGCCGTTTTGGTAAGGCTTAATACAGCTTCATTCCCCTTGACTCCTAATTGAATAAGTACATCCGTAGACATCTGCTCTTCCTTTCCTATAGTTTGCCCATCAACAAATACGACTAAAGATACCCCTACAGCTTTTCCGTCTTTAAATTTAACTGCCTCTGCCTTACCTTCACCGACAATTTCCTGAATCGGGCTCTTTACTACTTCGATCTCAGCAGGCAGGCCCTCGATAATACTGCCCGGGCTAACCAGTTTAATTGCCACCTTGAATTTTTCCTGGAGCTGCTTTGCCAGATTAACTGAGAATTCCTGCGGCCCGTCAATACAGACAGTATCATTAATTAAATATTCATCTAATTTCTTAAGATCTTCTGGGGTGCTTAAAAGCACTACACCTTTTTTTCTTGCTCCGGGGATTGCGGGTAAATTAGACATTTTTATAGTGAAGCAGCGTCTAAAACTTTAGGCACAAGCTTATCCCAGCCGATTGGCATCAGATGAATGCCCTGGCACATCGGTTTTAATTCTTTGATTAGGCGCGCTGCTATTTCTATACTGGTTGCGGCCTTGTCTTTGGTTTCTTGCATTTCTTTAATCAAGTTATCCGGCACGCAAACTCCGGCAACGTTATTGTTCATGTATTTTGCCATTCCGGCTGATTTTAACAAAACGATTCCTGCCATAATCGTGGTTTTCAGGTGTTTGGTTTTTTGCAGAAAATTCTCAAAAAGCTTAATATCATAAACTGCCTGGGTCTGAAAAAATTCAGCTCCCGCGGCAATCTTCTTTTCCATTTTAATAATTTGCGGCTC
>JAQUNE010000074.1 GCA_028717765.1 Candidatus Omnitrophota bacterium
TATACACAGTAGTATATCCGATTGTCTTATCCTGTTTTTTTACGAGTTTACAGAGCTCATCCACGGAAACATGGCTTTCAGTAGAAAGAAAGGTTTTTAAAACCCGCTCCCTTTGAAGGGTATGCCGCAGGCCTTTAGATCTAATGAAGGAGTCAAAAATCATCAATTCTTTTTTCATTTCAATAACCCTATTATTGAAAATTGTTTTCAATAATACCGTATTTATTTTCTTTTGTCAAGTAAATTTTTTCCTTTTAACTTAGTGATTATTCAATGCTCTTGCAAATACGATAAAAAGAATGCCCAAGACAAAAGCCACAATCGAGAAAGCACTCTTTTTTGACTGGGATTGTTTGTGGATCTCTGGGATTAAGTCGCAGGCGCCGATATAAATGAATCCGCCTGCTGTAAAAGGCAATAAAAATGGGGAAAAACTCTGGATGCTCTCACCGAGAAGATAACCGATAATCGTACCTATAATACAGGTGAGCGCAGTAAGAAAATTATAAGAAACTGCCTTAAATTTATTAAAGCCTCCATAAACTAAAACCCCAAAATTTCCAATCTCGTGCGGGATCTCGTGCATTACGATCATCAAAGTAGTAATAACACCGAAGTTAACACTAATCAAAAAGCTGACTCCAATTACTAATCCGTCGGTAAAATTATGCACTGCCTCGCCGACAAGATTAAGGTAGGTAAACATATGGATCTCGCACTTATCATCATGACAGTGCCTCCAATGAAGATATCTCTCTAGGATAAAAAAATACATGAATCCCACCAAAAGATAGGAGAATACCTGAATACTTGCGGTCCGTTCGAGTGCTTCTGGTAAAAGGTGCAAAAAAGCGCCGCCGATTAATCCTCCGGCGGAAAAACCGACTAAGATGATCAATATTTTATTCAGCCAATTATCTCTAAAGAAAAGAGCAAAAATCCCGATTAAAGAGATTAAGCTAACGATTATACTAGCCCCTACTGCCCAAATAAAGTGCGTCATAAGTTTACCCTCTTTAAGATAACGCCAACTAAATTATCATATCATAATAAAAAATTTGTCACAATAAATTTCGGATTCAGTATCGTTTGCAAAGAAGAGACTGAGGAACTTCTAGACTATGCGCCTGAAGCAACTCCTTATTTGAAAGGACCTCGCGGGATTCCCCGATAGAAATAACCCTGCCATGATCCAGAAGAACCACTCTTTCACAGATATCCATTACCATCTCTAAATCATGTGTGGCGATAATTTTAGTTACAGGTAAATCTTTCAAGAGATTGATTAAGTTCCTGCGGTTGCCCGGGTCCAGATTGGAATTAGGCTCATCTAATACTAAAATTGAGCAAGACATTGACAAAACCGTAGCAATGGAAACGCGTTTTTGCTCTCCTAGGCTTAAATGATATGATAAAAAACCCTTTTTCTCCAATAATCCCACTTTCCCCAAAGCATCGTTAACCCGTTCTTCTACTTTTTCCTCATCCAATCCTAAATTCTTCGGACCAAAGGCCACATCCTCATATACGGTCGGCATAAAAAGTTGGTCCTGCGGATCCTGAAATACTAGCCCTACCTGCTGACGGATAAATTTAAGGTTATCCTTTGTTACGGGCTTTTCGAAAATTTTTACCCCATTACTATTGCCAAATAACCCGTTCAAATGCAAAAGAAGCGTTGACTTTCCGGCTCCGTTGGGTCCGATAATCGCCAAAGTTTCATCCTTAAATATATCAAAAGTTACTCCGGCTAAAGCCTGATTTCCATCCGGATAGCTAAAACTTAAATCCTTAACCTCAATTACCTTTTTCATAATCATACCCTCTAGCGCACATTGCTAAATAGAGCCTCTCTGCCCGTTCAAAAGTTAAAATGAAAATTACTCCTAAAATATTACTTAAAATTCTAACCTTCCCAAAATTATTTTTTTGATTGATGTTCCTCGATTCAAAAGCGCGCATGGTGCGTAAAAACTGGTCTTCAAGAAGAAACGAATAGCGGTACATAAAAGCTAACAACAAAATAAACAATTTAGGCAAATGCATTTGTTTTAAGGCCTCTAGCAACCCCTGAAATTTAGTGGTAGAAGAGAGAATAATTACCAACAATAAAGCCAGAAGCGCTTTTACCGTACAGTTAAAAAATATTAACAAACCTTGCTTACGGAATAATCCGGATAACGAAATGATAATAATAAAGGGTAACAGTTCCAATATCCTTTTGACGATAAACCCCAAAGGGACTTTTGAAAGCCTAATCAAAACCAATACCATCAAACCGTAAAAAATGAACAAGGGGGCAAATCGTATGGGAGTAAAAATGACTATCAACAGAAAAATAAATACCCCTATAATTTTTGCCTTAATATTAAGCCGATGTAGCGGGGTGTTTAGGTCTGAGTAATTATCAATAAAAGCATGCCTCATTTTTTATTCCTTAATAACCTGCCTAAGGTAATTGCCAGTAAAAAAACAATCACTACTGCGAAAATCCCGATTATGGGACTTGTATTTTTTTCTGCATTAATGCCGATTGTCCGCTCCAATCCATCAGGAAATTTAGAGGAAAGAAAAGAGAAGGCTGCTAAAATTATGGCAACAGCCAATCCAATAACCACATCCCTTCTTTTCATTTCTCTGCCTGATAAATTAAGTCAGGCCGCAGCTTAACAATAAAACTTAAAACAAAAGTCGTAATTATTGCTTCTCCTATACCAATAAAGATGTGCACAAAGAGCATTGCTGCCAAGGCGATATGAAAGGACGAGGTTCCAGAAAAACCTAATTCCAAAGCACAAAACAAAGCAGCGCTCATTACCGAAAACCAGCTACTGATAAATACCGCGACAACAAAATTACGCAAGATTTTTTTTAAAACTAAATAGAGCAAATAAGCAGGGATAATGCCCAATACTGCCATATTAAGGGTATTTGCACCCAGGGACGTAATCCCGCCGTCCTGAAAAATCAGGCACTGCACAATCAATACCAAACTTAAAACCAACACTGCCGGATAGGGTCCTAAGGTAACCGCTGCCAAGATTCCGCCAAGAAGGTGTCCTGAGGTACCACCAAAAACAGGAAAATTAAGCATCTGTGCTGCAAAAATAAAGGCAGCCATCACCCCCATCAGGGGCACCATTTTATCTTTGAGAATTTTCTTGGTTTTTTTCAGGGCCAAACTGACAGCACCTAAAGATATTACCCAGGCAGATAAAAAAACTGGTGGGCTCAAAAAACCATCGGGGATGTGCATCTTAGAATTTTTTCGTGAGTCCAAATTTTCCGGAACCGGTAATCATCAGTGCCAAACAAATACAGATAAGTACGAAATTATATTCATACCCGCCGGACTGAATAAAAAATCCTTTTGTCCAGTGCACCTTTAAAACTGCAACTAACATAAAGGTCAAAATAGAAAAAGCCGCTAAACGGGTAAAAATTCCGAAAACTAAGCAAAGCCCGCCGATTAACTCAGTATAAGCAGATAAATAAGCCCAAAATACCGCGGGCTTAAACCCCATCCCGCCTAACATCTGGGCAAATCCGTTAATGCCCGGGCCGGAGAAGATCCCGAAGGCCACCTGTGCGCCGTGAGCAACAAATACTATGCCCAAACAAACCCTGAGGACTAAAATTGCTAAATCAATCATCATGCACCTCCTTAGCTATTAAAAGAGTCTTAAGTATGCCCAATTTATTTTTCAAGCCGATAGAGCGGTAAATGCACATCACAAAATGGAGAAAAGTAGGCAGGTATCCTCTAAGGTTGATCCATAAGATTGTACCACAAGAACGGTTATTTGCCATGGGAATAATATAACCAAAATCTACCGGCTGATATTTACAAAGGTTCCCCCCTTTAATACTCCTAACGATGTTATCTGCTGCTAGGCGGCCCTGAAAAATCGCAAACTGCACTGCCATGCGTAAATATGAATTCTTATAAGAAAAATTTGCCGCATCCCCAATGATAAAACAATCGGGCCTAATCCGTAAGTATTCATCAACTTTAATCCTGCCTTGCGGGGTTTTCTCTAAATCCAAGTTCTGGATAAAATCAGCGGTCTTTACCCCTGCTGCCCAAATCACCAAAGCTTGGTCAAAAATTTTACCCTGGGAAAGAAAAACTTTTTTATTTTCGATTTTTTCAATTGAGTTTTCCAGCAAAATTTCTATTTTTAACTTCTTTAAATTTTCTAAAGTATATTCTTTCATCCACTCAGGCAAAGGCCCAAGAATCGAACTTGCCCGCTCTACAATAATTACTCTGGCCTCCTGCTTTCGTTTGATTAAGAAAATCCTTAGATTAGTCGCTGCCTCTATTCCGGTATAACCTGCCCCGCAAACAATATAATTCTCATATTTTTCACTACTTAAGGCGTTGATGATTAATTGCGCATCCCCTATGCTGTTTAATTTATAAGCATTTTCTTTGATATTATTGTTCCCATAAAAATTAGCTTCACTGCCGCTGGCAATCACCAGATAATCATAATCTAAAACCAATGAAGAAAGAAAAACCTGTTTTTTTTCTAAATTAACCGCGGTTACCTGCGAATGCATAAATTTTATGCTTTGCTGACGGCTAAATTGTTCAATATTAAAGGCTAAATATTCTGGAGGAATACTCCGGCCAATAGTATCCGGTAAGGTAGGAAGAAAATCTGAAGTCTTTTTTCTATCTATCAGCACTATCTCAAGATCCTTGCCGGAACGCTTAAGCCTTTCTACTGCTGCCATTCCGGAAAAACCTGCACCGATAATCACGATTTTCCTCATTAAAGCACCCCGAGAATTAAAACTATTCCCACAATTGTTTGCAGAGCGATGGTGATCTTCGAAGACCCAATTAAGCGCATCTTGTCATGAGGATGCTTCTTTAAAATACTGCAGGCTTTAAGTGCAGGCAACACGAAAATTAAAGATAAAAAAACTATTGGTTTTAAATAGCCAAGGGTGAGATTTAAAAAAATGAAGAAAAAAGCAAAAAATACTATTAATGCATAAAGCAGAAAAGATTTTTTCTCGCCAAATATGCTTACCCAGGTAAATTTTCCTACACCTTTATCTTCCTGAAAATCAGGGATTTCATTGGCAAAAAGGATTGCCGCGGTCAAAAAGGCGAAAGGAAGTGAAAGCAGGAAGCTTTTTAGATCCGGAAAAATACCGGTTTGAATAAAATATCCTCCCATCACGGTAACTGGCCCAAAAAGCAAAAAAATAATAATTTCTCCTAAACGATGATAAGAAAACTGTAAAGGCTTTTTAGAATACAACCAGCTTAAGATAAGGATTCCCGTAAACAAGCTGATTACCAGCAGGCTTTTTAAAAATATGCTTAAAAGAATAGCGCAAAAAACAGCAATTATCGCAAAGAATATAGCTGTTTTTAGGTAGAACTTTTCACTGAGCACCTTCTCCTGAATCAGCTTTGAGCCGCCAAAAAATTTATAAAAATTCCTGTCCTGCCAATCTGCCCCACTCTGGGAATCCGCATAATCATTAATCAGATTCGCGCTTAAATGTGTGGCTGCTACACAACATAGTCCTAAGAAAAAATTTAGTAGATTAAAATTGCTGCGATTGATTAAGGAACCAAAGATAAAAGGAAGAGTGCTTGCGGTAATAAAGGGCAATCTCAGGGCTCTGGCGAAATTTTGCGCTTTTTTTAACATCTTATTTGCGTATTTTAAGTTGCATTAAATCTACCCCTATGTTAACATAACCCTATGCTTTTTAAAATAAAAAATATCATTGAAAAAGAAATTCTTAAGTTTGCCGGAGAAATAGATAAAAACTATTCTCTGCGGAGAATCTCTCCTTTACTTTTTAAATACATCAAGGATTTTATCTGCCGGGAGGGTAAACGCGTACGACCAATCCTCTTTATAATCGGATACCGGGGATTTTCAAAAAAGACCCCCTGCGGATTATATAAAAGTGCGCTTTCTATCGAACTTCTGCATGATTTTATGCTCGTGCACGATGATGTAATCGATAAATCCGATACGCGCAGAGGCAAGCCTTCCGTGCACAAAATGATTAATAACTATCTTTCCAAATTTCCTCCTCAAAAATTTAAAGGAGAAGATCTGGCAATCGTAGTAGGAGATGTGCTCTATGCCATGGGGATCGATAGCTTCCTCTCGATTGAAGAAGAGCCATTACGCAAAGAAAGGGCATTAAAACAATTGATCCGCGCTGCCTTGAACACAGGAGGGGGAGAATTTATCGAGTTATTATCGGGGATAAAAGAATTAGAGGAAATTAGCAAAGCGGATATTTACAAGATCTATGATTATAAAACAGCTTATTATACCTTTGCTTCCCCATTGGCAATCGGCGCAATCCTTGCCGGAGCAGATAAGTGGCAAACTGAACGATTGATCAAATACGGAATATATTTAGGCCGGGCATTTCAGATTAAAGATGATATCCTGGGGATGTTTGGAGATGAGAAAAAAATCGGGAAATCCACGCTCACAGATTTACAGGAGGCAAAGAAAACCATCCTCATCTGGTATACATTTCATCACGTGAGCACCTCCCAAAAAAGGATGATTAAGAAAATCTTGCAGAAAAAACGCTCTAAAAAGAACGATTTACTGGTAATGCGTAGGATTATCCGCGAGAGCGGCGCTTTAGATTATGCCAGGAAAGAAATATCCTCTTTCACAACTAACGCAAAAAATATCCTCAAAAGTTCTCAGATGGATGCCAATTATAAAGCTAGCCTTTATTCCTATTCTGCGCAGATTTTAAAACTTTAAATCTTGCTTTAAAAACAAATAAACTTACATTTACCGTTTTTCACATCCAGCGCCAAATCATTCTGCGGATCAATTTTTAGAGCCTGATTCAAACAATCCTCATACTTTTTTTCATCACCCTTAATCTTATAGAACTGAGCCAACCTAACATAGGCATCGGCAAATAAGGGGTCTAGCTTAATTGCTTTTTTTAAATAATCTCCCGCTCTATTTTTATCGCCTCCGGCAAAATTAGGTGCGAGCAGATAAAAACTGCCGAATCCGAAAAAAACAGCCGG
>JAQUNE010000075.1:0-1358 GCA_028717765.1 Candidatus Omnitrophota bacterium
GGCCTGGCTGCAAAGATGGATAAAAAAGATTACCGGGTTTATGTGCTGCTGGGCGACGGAGAAATTCAGGAAGGCAATATTTGGGAAGCAGCAATGGCCTGCAGCCATTTTAAGGCGGATAATCTTTGCGCGATCCTTGATTATAATGGTTTTCAAATCGACGGGAAAATCTGTAATGTCATGGAGCTTGAGCCGATCGCTGCCAAATGGCAGTCTTTTGGCTGGCATACTATTGAGATTAACGGCCATAAGATGGGAGAAATTCTTTCTGCCTATGAAGAGGCAAAAACTGTGCATGGAAAGCCCACAATTATCATTGCCCGTACAATAAAAGGCAAAGGTGTTTCTTTTATGGAAGGGGTTTGCGATTTTCATGGCCGCGCCCCGACCAAAGAAGAAACTGAAAAAGCATTAAAAGAACTGGCATAAGGAAAAATGGCAGAATTATTATATCAACGCGATGTTTACGGTAAAACCCTGGTAGAGCTGGGAAAAGAGAATAAGGATATTGTGGTTCTGGATGCGGATCTTTCTAGTTCTACGCGCACCGGAATTTTTGCCAAAGAATTTCCCGAAAGGTTTTTTAATTTTGGCGTGGCAGAGCAGAATATGATGGCTACCGCAGCAGGCCTTGCCAGCTGCGGAAAAATTGTTTTTGCTTCGACCTTTGCCATCTTTGCCAGCGGCAGGGCTTGGGACCAGGTAAGGAATACTGTCTGCTATAATAATTTTAATATTAAGATCGTGGCTTCCCATGCCGGAATTACCGTCGGTCCGGATGGTGCAAGCCATCAGGCTTTAGAGGATATAGCGCTGATGCGCGTAATTCCAAATATGAATATCGTGGTTCCCTGTGACGCTCCTCAGGTGCGCGAAGCAGTAATTGCCTGCGCGAATACTCCAGGGCCTTTTTATATCCGTTTAGGCAGGACAAAAATTCCCACCGTTGAGAATAAGGGTGAATTTAAGCTAGGCAAGGCTCAGGTAATTACCGAGGGCAACGACTTGTCTATTATTGCCTGCGGGATTATGGTAGAGAAGGCGCTGGTTGCCGCAAAAAATCTCTTGGGGAAAAATATCAAGGCGAGAGTGATTAATATTCATACCATTAAGCCGATCGATAAAGAAACAGTCTTAAAAGCAGCAAAAGAAACACGCGGTATCATAGTTTGCGAAGAACATCAGATTATTGGCGGGTTGGCGTCGGCTATTGATGAAATTGTGGCTGAGAATTCTCCGGTAAAAGTAATGCGCATTGGCATTAAGAGCAGATATGGCCAGTCCGGAGAGCCGGATGAGTTGCTCAAGGAATATCAGCTGCAAGCCGAGGATATCGAAAAAGCGAGTTTAAGCATTCT
>JAQUNE010000075.1:1458-6987 GCA_028717765.1 Candidatus Omnitrophota bacterium
AGTGAAAAGGTTAGTAATTAATTCCTACGCTAAATTAAATCTCTACCTGGAAGTTTTAAATCAACGTAAAGACGGCTACCACAATATAACCACGCTTTTCGAAAGAATTGGCCTCGCGGATAAAATCACCCTGAGTTCCCTGCCGGATAAAATCATAAAAATTAGTTCGAACTCAGAACAAATTCCCAGCAACCAAAATAATCTTGCTTACAAAGCCGCGCGCATTTTACAGAAATCTTTAAATCTTAACAAAGGTGTTGAGATCAGGATCATTAAAAAGATTCCTGTGGGTAGCGGCATGGGTGGCGGTTCGAGTAATGCCGCGAGTACCTTGTTGGGATTAAATAAACTTTGGAAATTAAACCTTTCCCGGGCACAACTGGTTAATTTTGCGCAAAAATTAGGCAGTGATGTGCCTTTTTTTATTTATAATTGCCCATTTGCCCTGGGAGAGGCAAGAGGGGAAAAGATAAGGCCGGTAAAATCATTAACTAAAGTAAAATTTTGGCATCTCATAGTAGTTCCAAGGATTTTCGTCTCTACTCCAAAGATCTACCAGGGGTGGGATAGGGCGCATAAAGAGCAAAAGGCACCGTTGACAAGCGCAAAATCTAATGTTAAACTAGTAATCTTAAGCTTAAGAAAAAAAGACCTCTCAGGGATAGGCCAGGGCTTATTTAACAGCCTGGAAGAGATTACTATCCCGTTATATCCAGACCTGGTTAGGGTTAAAGAAGCACTGCGGCATTCAGGCCTAGAAGCGATATTAATGTCCGGCAGCGGTCCGGCTGTTTTCGCAATCAGCGGCTCAAGAAAGGAGGCTGAGTCAGTTTACGCAAGGCTCAAGAATCAGAAATTTGCGCAGCTATTTTTAACCAGGACAAAATGATTCCTTGACAGCAAGAAGGGGGCAATCATGGAGATCACAGAGGTCAGGATATTCTTGAAGGACTCGCCCGATAAGAAATTAAAAGCTTACGCGACAGTAACTTTTGATAATGCATTTGTAGTACGCAATATCAAGGTAATTGAAGGTACTAAGGGCGTATTTATTGCCATGCCTTCAAGAAAAATTAAACAGCCCTGCCCAAAATGTAATTTTAAGAATGAGGCGCGCAGTAAATATTGTAACCAGTGCGGCGGGCAATTGCCTTTCATTTCAGTTGCGGTAGGGCAAGAAGCGATGAGTGTTTCAAATGAACAAAAAGATATTGCCCATCCGATCACCCAGGCTTTCAGGGATAGTTTACAGAGAAAGGTTTTAGAGGCTTTTGAGCAGGAAAAAACTAAAGGGGCTAGTAGTTCCGCGCATTAAACCGTTTTTTTAAAATTTAAATTTTTTGGGACGTCGTCCAATGGTAGGACATCAGAATTTGGGTCTGACTATTGTGGTTCGAATCCACACGTCCCAGGAATAGCAGGAGAGACTCATGTTAAACGAAAAAGAAAAAAAGACACTAAAATCATTCGGTTTTCTATATTTAGCATTTTTGGGGATTCTTATTTTTAGCATCTTTTTAAAAAGGGGGATATGGAAAACTGTCTCACCCGCTTTATCTCCTATTTTAGTGCTCGTGTTGTTGGTATTTGTCCTTTACGTTACTGGATTTTTTGTTGTATTTTATAAATCTGCAGGAATATTAAGGAAATATAATAAGACAAAATTAGCGCCGATTGTTTGGTTAGTGCTATACTTTATTCCTCTTATTGGATGGATAATTCCAGTTGCCCTTTGGTATAAAAGTATTAAGTTATTAAAAGAAGATGCGGGAGAATTAACAAAAAAAGAAAAATCCGCTTTTATTATCTGCTCTATTTGTATTATTTTATTTCTAGGGTTTTATGTTACTCGCGGGAATCCTAAATCCAGTTTCTACAGTTTGCGCGGCTTAAGTTATTTCATGCAACATAAAGAAAACCGGGCAATGCTTGATTTGAATAAAGCGCTCCAGCTTAATCCCAATGATGCTCGCGGCTTCAATGTCAGAGGATTATTCTCTGCCTACAAAGGTAATTATGACCAGGCGATTAGTGATTTCAGTCGCGCTATTGAGATTGACCATAATTTCAGCAATGCCTATATCAATCGCGGGCTTGCCTATTTTCAAAAAGGCAACTATGAACAGGCTGTCTCTGATTATACTAAGGCTATTGACCTTAATCCTAATTATGCCAATGCCTATATCAATCGCGGGATTACTTATGACAAAAAGGAAAGCTATGATCAAGCTATTTCCGACTATACTAAGGCCCTTGAGTTAAGCCCTAACAATGCATTAATCTATAATAATAGGGGTTGGGTTTACGCTGAAAAAGGGGGCCTCGAGAAGGCTTTATCTGATTGTAACAGGGCCATAGAAATGAATCCAAAAAATGCTAATTTTTACGATAGCCGTAGTTTCACATATTACAAGAAGCAGGAATATGGCAAAGCCTGGGATGATATGCATAAAGCGGAAATGTTAGGATTTAAACCAGACCCGAAGTTTCTAGAAGAGCTAAAAAAGGCTTCGGGGAGAGAAAAATAAATTTGTTTTGAAAAATTAAAAGAAAGCAGGTAGACTTCGATGAAAAAGAATATCGCGTGTATTATTTTAGCGGCGGGCAAGGGCGAGCGGATGAAATCCGCGATGCCAAAAGTACTGCATGAGGTTTGCGGCAGGCCAATGTTAAGTTATGTTTTGGATTTAGTGAAAAGCCTAAAAATCAATCCGGCGATCACCGTGATTGGGCATAAGCATGCGGAGGTAAGTCAGTTCTTAAAGCCTTTCCGGGCGAAATCAATTCTTCAAAAAAAGCTCATCGGTACTGCAGATGCGGTAAAACAGGCATTGCCTTTGTTGAAGAATTTTAAGGGGGATGTTTTAATTCTCTACGCAGATATCCCTCTCTTAACCAAAGAGACGATTAAGAAGCTCCTGGAGTATCACCAGAAGAACAATCTCGATGCCACCTTGCTTACTTCCACAATAGAAAAACCGCATGGCTATGGCAGGATCTTAAGGGATAAATGCGCGACAATTACCGCAATCATTGAGGAAAAAGACGCGGATGATTTTCAGAAGTCAATTAAAGAGATCAATACCGGCATTATTGTCTTCAAAAAAGAAAAGTTAGCCGATGCCTTGAAGTACATAAAGGCGAATAACCGCAAAAAAGAATATTATCTTACCGATGCCATAGGCATTCTTTGCAAAAAGGATGCTCTGGTAGAAAGCGTAAAAGTGGAAGATATTGATGAAGCTATGGGGATCAATTCGCGGGTAGATTTGGCCAGGGCAAATAAGATTATGCAGAAGCGGATTAATGAGAAACTGATGAAAGAGGGCGTTTCCCTTCTTGACCCGAGCTCTACCTGCATTAATTATGGCGCAAAAATCGGCACTGATACCACAATTTACCCCTTTACAGTGATTGAAAATGATGTTAAAATAGGAAAACGCTGCTCTATTGGTCCCTTCGCGCATTTAAGAAAAGGTACCCGCCTAAAAGATGATATCTTGGTTGGTAATTTTGTGGAGATTGTGCGTTCGACCATCGATGAAAAAACCCTGGCAAAGCATTTTTGCTATATCGGAGATGCTAAAATTGGCCGGTCGGTAAATATCGGCGCGGGTGTGGTAACCGCGAATTTCAATAAACAAAAGAAGAACCGCACGTTGATTAATGACCATGCTTTTATCGGTTCAGATACGGTATTGGTTGCACCGGTCAAAGTCGGCAAGCATGCGGTTAGCGGCGCAGGTTCTGTGGTTCTAAAAAATATTGCTCAGGGGACTACTGTGATTGGAGTTCCGGCTAAACTATTAAAACTAAAGAGGTAAATATGGAAAAAATCGCGGTAATTAGTGGTAGTGCGCATCCTGATTTAGCGGCGAACATCTGTAAATATCTCCAAATAAGACTTTCCGATGCGCTGGTCGGAAAATTTAGCGAAGGAGAGATCCGGGTCAAGATCAACGATAATGTGCGCGGTAAGGATGTTTTTGTGGTGCAGCCTACATGCCCGCCGACCAATGATAATTTGATGGAGCTTTTAATTATGATCGATGCGCTCAAGCGCGCCTCAGCTGCGCGGATCACCGCGGTGATTCCCTATTTTGGTTATGCTAGGCAGGATAGAAAAGATCAGCCGCGCGTACCGATTACCGCAAAGTTAGTGGCAAACCTTTTGACTGTTTCTGGAGCAAATAGGATCTTAGCCATGGATTTACATGCCGGACAGATCCAGGGATTTTTTGATATCCCGGTAGATCATCTTTTTGCCGTGGGCGTCTTTTTTGAATATTTAGATAAATTAAAACTCAAAGATTTAGTAATAGTTTCTCCTGATGTAGGAGGAATAAAAATGGCCAGGGCCTATGCCAAGAGGCTGGGTGCCGGGTTAGCAATTATTGATAAGCGGCGCATTTCGCCTGAACAAGCTGAGGCAATGCATATTATGGGCGAGGTAGAAAATAGAGACGTGATTATTGTCGATGATTTAATTGCTACCGGTAGTTCTTTAATTGAGGCAGTGATAGCTTTAAAAAAGGCTGGAGCGAAAAGTATCCGCGCGGCAGTCAGCCACGGAGTCCTTTCTGGCCCAGCAATAGAGCGTATAGATGCATGTAAAGATTTAGAAGAGCTGATTATCAGCGATAGCATTCCGGTTTCCAATCATAAAAAACATTCCAAGATCAGGGTTTTATCAATCGCCGAGCTTTTGGGCGAAGCGATCAAGCGGATTCATCATGAGGAGTCGGTAAGTTCGTTATTTGACTAAAAAAGTAAAAGTATCGAAAGGATGAAAGCAAAATGGAAGAGATATTTCTCGATGTTGAAATAAGAAAAGAGATCGGCAGCGGTAAAGCCAAGGGGTTACGTGATGCAGGCTTTATCCCGGCAGTAATCTACGGCCAGGATAAGGACGCCCAGGCAGTTAAGGTTGGCCATAAGCAGTTATTACAGCTTTTGCATCAGCGCGGGCTGGAAAATGTGGTGATTAATCTTAAGATTAAGGATGATAAAAAAACTAAAGGCAGGCCATGCCTAATTAAAGAACTTCAACATGACCCGGTAAAAGGTGATATTATCCACGTTGACTTCAACGAAATTTCCTTGACCGAAGTAATTAAGGTCAATGTGCCGGTAGTTGCCAAGGGTGAACCTGCAGGTGTTAAGCAGGAGGGTGGTTCTTTAGAGCATATACTTTGGGAGATCGAAGTTGAATGTTTACCTACTGATATCCCTAAAGGAATTGAAGTTGATGTGAGTACTTTAAAGATCGGCGACTCGATACATATCAAGGACATTAATTTTCCTGCAAATGTAAAAGTTTTAACCAGCCCGGAAGCAATCGTCTTGTCTGTGGCTGCCCCGATTAAAGAAGAGGTCGTGGCACCTGCAGAAGCACTTGAAGGCGAGGAGAAACAGGAACCGGAAGTAATTAAAGAAAAGAAGGAAGTTCCGGCGGCTGAAGGCGAACAGGAAGAGAAGAAGGAAAAAGAGAAAAAGTGAGGTTAATTGTCGGGTTAGGTAATCCCGGTA
>JAQUNE010000076.1 GCA_028717765.1 Candidatus Omnitrophota bacterium
TACCAGTAGCCATGAAGAAATCAAGGCCTTAAGGCAGAACCAGATCGAGGTGATTGTTACTGACCATCATCAGCTTTCAGGTGATTCTTTGGCGCCGGCATCCGCGATACTTAATCCTAAATTAAAGAATTGCACCTATAAATATAAGGATTTAGCAGGTGTCGGAGTAGCTTATAAGCTTACCCAGGCTTTAACCGGAAATAAATTAGTGCATGACCTGGATTTGGTTTCTTTGGGTACGATTGCGGATGTGGTGCCTTTAACCGGAGAAAACCGGACAATTGTTAAAGAAGGCTTGAAGAGGCTGACCCAGGCAGAGCGCATTGGCATAAAAGCATTAATTGAAACCAGCAGGCTTAAAGAAAGAGAGATCAATTCCACCTTTGTCAGTTATATCTTGAGTCCGCGGATAAATGCCAGCGGTAGGGTCGATACAGCGGAAACCGCTTTACAGTTATTGATGAGTCAAGAAAAAGCAGAAGCGCAAATTCTGGCAAAATCTATCGAAAGCCTTAACCGAGAACGTCAAAAGATAGAGGCTGGGATTATGGAGGAGGCCAAGTCAATTATTGACCGGGAAATTAATTTTAAAGAACATAAAATCATGGTGCTTGCTAAAGAAGGTTGGCATCAGGGCGTCTTAGGGATCGTTGCCTCAAAATTAGCTGACAGGTTTTACCGGCCAACGATTGTCATTTCGCTTAACGACGGCCTTTGCCGTGGTTCGGGCCGTTCCATAAAAAATTTCCATCTTTTCTCTGCGCTTTCTGAATGTAAAAAATTCCTGCATAGTTTTGGCGGGCACAGCCATGCAGTAGGGTTGGTAGTTAAAAAAGATAATCTCGAGGAATTTAAAAAAGAAATTAATCGTTTAGCCCGAGAAAAAATGTCTTTAGAGGATTTATTGCCGAGTATAGATATAGATATGGAATTAAGCCTAGCGGATTTAAATACAAAGATAGTAGAAGAAATCGATCTCTTGCAGCCTTTTGGAGCAGGTAACCCTGAGCCGTTATTCTATACCAAGAACCTTAAATTAAAGGGTGAACCCGCGCTTTTGAGCCGGGATACCCTAAAATTCTGGGTGAGCGACGGCACACATACTTCTCAGGCGATTGCTTTTGGCATGGGAAGCCTAAAGGAAAGCCTGCTTAATGCTGATTCCCTGGATTTGGTCTATTCTCCTAAGATTGATACCTGGCGGGATGAATCTTCGATTATCCTGGAAGTTGAGGAGATTTTTTTAAGATAGACTTTAAGCTGCCCGGACAATTACGCCTTTTTTGATGCATTTGGTACAGACGTAAACCTTTTTTGGGTGGCCCTTGATCAATAGGCGCATTTTTTGCAAATTCGGCATGAATCTGCGCATGCTCCAACGGGCGATCTTGCTACCGGTGCCGCCTTTTTTCTTATATTGGCCTTTTCGGGTCACTGCTTTTCCCGGAAGTTCCCCTTTTCCACAAATTGCGCATTTTTTTAACATAATTTTTCACCTCTTTTTAGATAATTAAGTATACTTGAAAATTTCGCATTGTCAAGGTAGAATATAGCAAAATACCAAGAAAAAAAGGAGGAATGAATGTTTTTCTTTATTCTCTGGTTTGTTTGCGTGATTTTAACCTGTGTAATTGCCACACGGAAAAAGCGCGAAATAGCTGGTTGGATCGTATTTAGTTTATTTTTTGCGCCCCTTGCTTTAATATTCATTCTTATTTTACCTTCAAGAAACAATCAGGAAGAGAAGCGTCTATCTCCTGGAGCTGGGCAGTTAAGTATTAGGGCTGAATTGGAACAGATA
This sequence comes from Candidatus Omnitrophota bacterium, assembly GCA_028717765.1. The sequence goes on from JAQUNE010000076.1 coordinate 1,802, forward strand.
AAGAAGAGTTTTAGTCTTCTCTCCGCAAGGATTCAGAATTTAGAGAATCAAATAGGTATAATTTCTCCTGAAGAATTAGTAAAAGAGGATAGCGGAGAAACCAAAAAAGAACCTGCTCAAGCAATGGAGAGTGTGCAGGTTAGCGGTAAAAAAAGTGACGTAGAGATAGACCTCGGTAGATTTTGGCTCAACAGGATCGGAATCATAGTATTTGCGCTAGGTGTAGGCTTCTTAATTACTTATACCTTTAAATATTTCGGAGCGTTGGCTAAGATTATTTTTGGCTACTTAGTAAGTGCGGGCCTATTTTTCTTTGGGGTTAAATTGGAAAAAAAGGAAAGGTTCAAAAGTTATGGGCGCGTACTCTTAGGTGGGGCATGGGCAATTACTTATTTTACCACCTATGCGATGTATCATTTTGATGCCTCGAAAATAATCCAGAGTCAATTATTAGATTTATTGTTTTTGGGAGTTGTCGCTGCAGGGATTATCATACATTCGATAAAATATAAGTCCGAGGAATTATCTGCAATCGCTTTATTTATCGGTTATATTACTGCGACATTGGGAGACGTAAATTATTTTACTTTTTTAAGCAGTGTTTTATTGGCAGTGGCTACTTTAGTATTGGTCTTTAAGATGCAGTGGACAAGGATAATTCTTGCGGGGATTATTTTAACTTATCTTACGCACTATAGTTGGGTGATTAAGCAAATATATTTTTCTCTTGTACCTGCCGGACGTTTAAACATAAGCCAAGTTTATTTTCTTATCAATAGTGCTTTTCTCTTAGTTTATTGGGTTCTTTTTACTTTAGGGATACATTTAATTAATGACGATGACGATACTCTATCTAAAAGGCTATCTGCGGCAAATTTCGCTAATTTTCTCATGTTTTTCTTTTTATTTTACCCAAAATTATTTATGCAATATCCGGAGCAGAAATTTAATTTTACTTTTATCTTCGGGATTATCTACCTTTTTATTTCTTGGGTAATGGAAAAAAGCGGAAAAGACAAATTATTCATTAGTAATATAATTATAGCAGTTTCTTTATTAACTTTATCTGTGCCCCTAAGATTTGCGCCTTTTCGTACTAGCCTAATTTGGACAATTGAGTTGCCGTTTTTATTGTTTATCGGATTATTTTTTGACCGGAAGGTATTTAGGTATTTAAGTTTTGCGCTGGCAATAATCTTGCTTTTCAAATTTTTACTTTTTGATTTTAGCCTATCTGAGAAGATGAATATTTTTGGGATGGAGTTTTCCTGGAATAAATTTTTGTCTTTACTGGGTTTTCTTTCTATGTCGTCCTGTTTTTATCTCGGATGCTATTCAAAAAAGATCCCGATTTACAACAATCTGGAAAGATCTTTATATAATATATTTTCCGCATTTGCAACGGTATACTTTACGATATTTATTTGGTTGCTGGTCGATTTGAAATGGCTTACCCTTGGCCTGACAATCGAGATGCTGGTATTATTCATCTTCGGGTTTTTGTTGCTCGATAAATGGTTGCGTTTCTATTCTTTGCTCATTTTTGGCATCGTAGCCTTTCGTTTTTGTTTTATCGATTATTATTATGATGATCTATTTAGATGGCCGATATTAATATTCGAGTTGGCAAATTTTTATACCGTTTATTTTTTATACCGGAAACTTAAAGAAAATAAATCCCAGATTGAATCTGAAAATAAGTTTAAAGAAATAATTTTTTTGATCTCTACTGTCTTGCTCCTATATTCAATTTACCGTTATATCTTACACCCTTGGACTTCGCTTGCCTTAGGGGGTGCAGGGGTAGTGCTTTTTGTTCTTGGTTTTCTATTCAAAGATAAGATTTTTAGGTTAGGCGGGTTCGCTATTTTTCTGATTACCCTGCTCAGGATAGTATTCGTTGATTTATCCAAGTTGCACATCGTTTATAAGATTATTAGTTTTATTATTCTGGGTGTTTTATTTTTAGCCGTGTCTTATATTTATACAAAAATTAACATAGAGAAATCGAAATCTTAAGAAATACCCCGCAGAGGTGCGCCCTTGTGGGCAAGGGGAGGCTATGAAGAGGAAAATAAGCTTGGCCAATGAGCAGAATTTTAGAAGGTCTAAATAGAGAACAGTTAGAAGCAATTAAACACCGTAATGGGCCGTTACTGATTATTGCCGGCGCAGGGACCGGAAAAACTACGGTCATTACGCGCAGGATTGCCTGGCTTTTATCCGAGGGGCTCTGTAAGACCGATGAAATTCTCGCACTTACCTTTACCGATAAAGCAGCGCGTCAGATGCTTGAGCGTGTGGATCTATTGGTGCCTTACGGGTATACGGATATCTGGGTATCTACTTTTCATGCTTTTGGCGACCGTCTTTTGCGAGAAAATGCCTTGATCGCCGGGGTTAGCCCGGATTACAAAGTCTTAACCCGGCCGGAAGCAGCTGTATTTTTTCGTGAGCATCTCTTTGAATTCAATCTTTCCTACTATCGTCCACTCTCGGATCCTACGCGTTTTATCGAAGCGCTGATTTCTCTCTTTAGCCGGGCTAAAGATGAGGATATCTCTCCTGAAGAATATTTTAAATTCGCGCAAGGTTTGATGATTGAGTCCAAGGCTAGTCCAGAAGATTTGGCGCTAGAGGAAGAGGCAAAACAGCACCTTGAATTGGCGGATGCCTATGCCAAATATCAGGAACTTTTAGCTAAAGAAGGGCTGGTAGATTTCGGAAACCAATTTTATTTGGCGTTAAAGCTTTTAAGGGAGCATCCGTTGGTGCTCAAAAAATACCAGCAGCAGTTTAAATATATCCTGGTTGATGAATTCCAGGATACGAATTTCGCCCAGTTCCAGATTATTAAATTATTGGCGGGAGAGGGAAAAAATATCAATGTCGTAGCAGATGATGACCAATGTATTTACAGGTGGCGGGGGGCGGCCTACAGTAATGTTTTAAATTTTATCGAAAGTTTCCCCGAGGCAAAAAAGGTCAGCCTGATTCAGAATTACCGCTCCACGCAATTGATCCTGGATTCTGCTTATCAATTGATCCAGAATAATAATCCTGAGCGTTTTGAGGTGAAAGCCCAAATCGATAAAAAACTTCTGGCAAATACCGATAGCAAGGGTGTGCTGGAACATAACTTTTTTGATACCAATTCAGCGGAAGCAGATTGGGTGGCGCAAGAGATAGGGGAAAAAGTAAAATCAAAGAAATTTAAATATAATGATTTTGCTATTTTGGTACGTTCAAATTCCGATGCCCAGGCCTATTTACAATCGCTGAATATGCAGGATATCCCCTGGCAGTTTAGCGGTAATCAGGGGCTTTACTCCCGGGAAGAGGTAAAGCTTTGTATTAGTTTTTTACGCACGGTTTCAAATCAGTCCGATTCTCTGAACCTTTATTATTTGGCCAGTTGCGAAGTTTATAAGTTAAATTTAGCAGACCTTACCCTCTGTATGCATTATGCCAAACGCAGGAATAAATCTTTATATTCAGTTTTTAAGGAGCTGGAGAATATCACTGAGCTCTCTGAGATAAGCCAGGAATCGCGAGAAAAAATTAAAAATATCCTCGATGATTTAGAAAAGTTCCTTAATATCTCCCGCGCAGAAACCACGGGAAAACTTTTATATAGTTTTTTGACAGAAACCGGGTATTTGAAGAAATTAACTAAAGAGCAGAATTTGGAAAACGAAACCAAGATCCAGAACCTTGCCAAATTCTTTAATATTGTCCGGGATTTCGAACTGGTTTCAAAAGAAGACAGGGTGATCCACTTTACAAATTACTTAAATCTTTTAATTGACGCGGGGGATGATCCTCCGACAGTAGAAGCGGATTTGGATAGTGACGCGGTTAATGTTTTGACAATTCACAAGGCAAAGGGGCTGGAATTTAGAGTGGTGTTTTTAGTAAGTTTAGTAGTGGGCCGTTTTCCGGTTTCTAAGCGCCGAGCGCCAATTGAACTTCCGGATGCCTTGATTAAGGAAATATTGCCGCAAGGTGATTTTCATATACAGGAAGAACGCCGGCTTTTTTATGTTGGAATGACCCGGGCTAAAGAGGCGCTTTATTTAACCAGTGCCCAGGATTACGGCGGGGCACGTACTCGCCGGATCAGCCAGTTCGTGATTGAGGCATTGGGAAAAGAGATCACTGAGAAAGAAAAAGTAAAGCAGGATGCGCTCGAAGCAATCAAACGTTTTGCTCCGGCAAAAACAGCTCGTGAGGCAAAGAAAGAGTTAATTTCAGAAGGCCAGATCGTGAAGTTAAGTTACTATCAGATCGATGATTACCTGACCTGTCCGTTAAAATATAAATATGTGAATATTTTGCGCGTGCCGATCATGGAGCACCATACGGTGATTTATGGCCGGGCAATGCATGAGGCAGTTTGTAATTTTTTTCAGTATCGCCTCGCTGGTAAAGAACTTGAATTAAATCAGCTTCTGGATATTTTTAGCGAAAGTTTTGATCCTCAGGGGTTTTTGGATAAAAAACACCAGGAGGATCGTTTCCGAATTGGCCGTGAGGCACTGGTAAGGTTTTATAACCAGGAAAAAAGCAAGCCCAGTAATCCGGCATATATAGAAAAGGACTTCTCCTTTATGCTGGAGAATAATAAGATCAGTGGTCGCTTTGACCGGGTAGACCTGGAAGGTAGTGAGGTGGTAATCATAGATTTTAAGACCTCAGAAATTACCAAGCAGGTAGATGCTAATAAGCGGGTAAAGGAAAGTATGCAGTTAGATCTTTATGCCTTGGCCTATAAAAATATTTTTGGCAAGCTGCCAAAACGCGTAGAACTACATTTTTTAGAATCAGGGATTATCGGCAGTGACAGCGTAAAAGAAAATGACTTAGAGAAAATTACCGATAAAATTAGAGAAGTTTCTGCAGGTATTCGTAAAGAACATTTTAGTGCAACTCCTACTTATATGGCCTGCCGGTATTGCGCCTATAATCAGGTCTGTCCGTTTGCGGCGATTAAATAAGCATAGGATTTTTCTAATAATCATTGACATGGTCAATGGAGAAGGTAAAATATAAAGATTAAATTAAGGGGGAGAACAATGTCAAAGAAGCAAAAGAAAAGTTGGGTAAGGCCGATGTTGACATTATTAACAAGG
>JAQUNE010000077.1 GCA_028717765.1 Candidatus Omnitrophota bacterium
GATTAAATCATTTCATTTAGGTTTTGCTCCGGATAAATGGGACGGCTTAATTAATTTTTTACGCGCGAAAAATATCAGCCTTAATTTGATAGAGAAATCCGGCTTAGTTTTACCCAAGGATAAGGGCGGTTATTACGATAGGTTCCGCAACCGTTTGATTTTTCCCATTCGTGATCTTAAGTCCAGGATATTGGGTTTTGGCGCCAGGGTGCTTGTGGATCAAGACAAGCAGCAAGCAAAATATGTGAATTCACCGGAAACGCCAGTTTATATAAAGGGTAAGCATCTTTATGGGTTGGATCTGGCTAAGGATACTATCAGGGAGCAGGATTTTGTCGTAGTGGTTGAAGGGTACCTGGATTTTATGATGCCATATCAACAGGGTTTAAAGAATATTGTCGCTTCTTTGGGTACAGCACTCACCGAAGACCAGGTACGGCTCTTGAAAAGATATACCCAGAATGTGGTAATGGTTTATGATGCTGATAATGCCGGGCAAATGGCAACTTTAAGGACATTAGATTTATTTATTGAGGAAGCAATGGAGGTAAAGATCGTTTCATTGCCCGCAGGTTTTGACCCGGATTCTTTTGTGCGCAAGAACGGCATAGAGAGTTTTTTGATGCGTATTAAACTAGCGGCAAACCTTTTTGATTATAAGCTGACGAATCTCAAGAGTCGCCACAATCTTAAAGAGATCGAAGGAAAAGCACGGATTTCTTCTGAGATGTTGCCGACAATCAATCGTTTTAAAAATGCGGTTTTAAGATCTGAATATATAAAAAGGCTGGCAGAAGAGTTGGGTATTAAGGAAGAGCCGCTTTTAGAAGAGTTAGGTAAGTTTAAAACAAAGCTGCCGCGCATAGACCTTAAGCAGCCGAATAAAATAGAACAGCTGATGATCAATCCGACGGAAAAACTCTTGATTAAATTAATGCTCGAAGAGGATGGGTTGGCACGCAGGATCCGTCAGGAACTTGAGCCGGCAGATTTCCAGGATAAAAGGATCGCACGCTTGGTTTCATTAATTTTTGATTTTATTGAACAGGGTAAGGCTATTGAACCCAGTAAGTTGATCAATCATCTTGATGATAAAGAGAGCTTGGAATACATTTGTGAATCTGCATTTAAATCGGAGGTTTCCGAAGAGAACAAAGAAAAAGTAGTTAATGACTGCATTAAGGTAATTAAGAATAAACGGGTATTTTTACGCAGGCAAAAACTGCAGGAAGAGATCAGGATCGCAGAGGGTTTAGGAGACGAAGAAAAATTAAATACATTAAGAGATGAATTTTGCAATCTTATCAAAACACCCCGCGCTTAAGAGGTCTTACGGGGGTGCGCCCTTATGGGCAAGGAGCAGACAGGAATGAAGAAAAAAATCTTCACCAAGAAAGATGTAGAAAAAATTATTGCCTTAGGCAGGCAGAAGGGTTTTTTAACTTATGATGAAATTAATGACCTTCTTCCCGAGGATATCGCTTCTTCAGACGATATCGACCAGATTTTTGAATTATTGGGGAATGAAGATATTCAACTGGTTGAGAGTGCGGATGACCGTGAGACAGAAAAACCGGTAACCCTGGTAAAAGAAGCGGTGCTCGCAGAACCTGCAGCCGTTGAGGATAGGTTTTTGCCTTTGGATGATCCGGTAAAAATGTATCTCAAGCAGATGGGTTCGATCTCCCTGCTTTCTCGTGAAAATGAAATCGACCTGGCGAAGAAAATTGAGGACACGGAAGAAAAGTTCAAGCGCTCAACCTTGGATTCAAAATTTATCCGTAAAGAGATCTTGCATGTGGCTGATGAGATCCTCGCCGGTAATTTAAATCTCGATGAGGTGATCAAGGAAGATATTAAAATCAAGCGTAGTGCTGTGGTAAGAAGGATCCAGCGTATAGCTGCTGCGGTACGCCGTACGCAGAGCGAGTCAAAAGCAAAAGACCTTTTGTTACAGTTTAATTTTACTACTTCTGTAATTGAAAGTGCTTTGCGTAGGTTCAATAAGCTGATCCGGGAATGTGATTATATTATCCGCGGGAAAAAGTGCGAGCGCGGACGTAAGCAAGAGATCTTGAAACAATTAGGCGAGCCGTATAAGAAAATTAAAGAGAGCTTAAAACAGATTAGGGGTACTCAGTTAAAATTTAACCGGATGAAAAAACGCCTCGTAGAGGCGAACCTGAGGTTGGTAGTGAGTATTGCCAAGAAATATACCAATCGCGGCCTTTCATTCCTGGATTTAATTCAGGAAGGAAATATCGGTTTAATGCGCGCGGTGGAAAAATTCGAATATAAGAGAGGCTATAAATTTTCTACTTATGCCACCTGGTGGATCAGGCAGGCAATTACCCGTTCAATTGCCGATCAGGCGCGTACAATCAGGATCCCCGTACACATGACCGAGACGATCAATAAGATTATGCGCTTTTCCCGAATGTTTGTTCAGGAATATGGCAGGGAGCCTACTCCTGAGGAGATCGCGCAAAAAATGCGCCTTCCTCAAGATAAAATAAAATCTATCCTTAAGATCGCCCAGGAGCCTATTTCTTTACAGACACCGATCGGCGATGAAGGGGATACTCATTTCGGGGATTTTATCCAGGACAAAAAAGCAGTTTCTCCTGCCAATGCCACAGTGCGTTCCATGCTTAAGGAAGAAATGAATTCGGCATTAAGTTCGCTTACTGACCGGGAGAAAAAGATCCTGGTTTTACGTTTCGGTGTTACCGACGGAGTTCCTCGTACCTTGGAAGAGGTAGGAAGCGTGTTTAAGGTAACCAGGGAAAGGGTGCGTCAGATCGAGGCAAAAGCCTTAAAGAAACTTAGGCATCCCACCCGTTCGCGCAGGTTACGTTCTTTTCTTGATATGACGATTGCCCATCAGAGGGAATATTAGTTTGGAGAATACCTTTGGCATTAAAGGCCGGTATTTACTAAATTGGTAGATACCGGCTTTTTTATGGGAAAAATATTCTTGCAGCGGGATAGTTTTGTGTTATAATTTATACTCTATTATTGTATTTAAATATCAGATTTTTAGAGGGTTAGCAATTTTTAGGGCCCGTGGTTTAGAGGGGGCTTAAAGTTGGGGCCCATAGCTCAGTTGGTCAGAGCAGGTGACTCATAATCACTTGGTCCGGGGTTCAAATCCCTGTGGGCCCAGATTTTTTGTTTACGGGCGATTGGCTCAGTTGGTTAGAGCGTTGCGTTCACATCGCAAAGGTCACAGGTTCGAATCCTGTATCGCCCATTTAACCAGAGACGGAGAAAATATATGTCAGATTTAAAGGCTCAATTAAGTAGCCTAAACAAATTACAAACCATTGATGCAGAGATTTACGCTTTAGAGCATGAAAAACTGGCCAAACCCCAGGAGACTAAGGCTCTAGAGGCAGCTTTCGAGGAGAAAAAAGTCGGTGTAGCTAACGCGGATAAAGTTTTGCTGGACTTGCAAAAACAGAAGAAAGAGAAAGAATTGGAACTGGCTTCTAAAGAGGAAGCGGCAAAAAAATTACAGACCCAGCTTTTTGCGTTAAAAACCAATAAAGAATATCAGGCCATGCTTACGCAGATCGCTGACGCGAAAGCAGATGGCTCGGTGATTGAAGACAGGATCCTGGAATTAATGGATAAGATCGACAGGTCAAAAGCTGATATTGATAAAGAGAAAGAAAAACTCGCGGGAGAAGAAAAATTATTTAATGAGCAGAAGAAAAAGGTTGACCTGCGGATCAAGGAAATTGACGACCGCCTGGCGCAATTGGCAGCACTTAGAAAACAGGCATTGGTGGATATTGATCCGAAAATATTGGCGCAGTATGAAAGGATCCTTTCCAGCCGTGACGGATTAGCTATTGTTGGGGTAAAAAATAATTCCTGTTTGGGTTGTAATATGTTTGTGCCTCCCCAGGTAATTAATCTGATCAAGATGTATGACAAGATTATTACCTGTGAGGTTTGTAATAGAATGTTATTTGTCGATGAAACAAGCTGAAATTTTTATTGATGGCGCGGCTAAGGGCAATCCCGGCCCGGCAGGAATAGGGGTAGTGATTTGCCAGAATCAGCAAGTGATCAAAAATTTACATCAATATATCGGCGATGCCACGAATAATGTCGCTGAGTATATGGCATTAATTTATGCCTTACAGGAAGCGCTGATTCTCAAGATTGAAAATCTGGTGATTAATACTGATAGCGAGCTACTCTATCGGCAGATCAAAAAAGAATATAAAGTAAGAAGCCGGCATCTTCTGGGTTTATATAATCAAGCCGTACACCTTCTATCTTCTTTTAAATCAGTCAACATTAGGCATATCCCCCGGGAAAATAACCGCGGGGCAGATAAACTGGCGAATATTGCGGTAAAAGAAGGTAAGAAAAAAAACATAGATCTTCTTTGATAATTTGGGCAGGTAGAACGTGGTTAGCCCCGTTTTCGGGGAGGAAAGTCCGGGCTCCAAGAGAGTTTGCGTAATGGGTAACGCCCATCTCCGGCACAATTCGTGTCGGAAGGATTCCCGCCAAGCTATTTATTAGCAGGCGGGATCCTGCTCTTGCTATTTAGGTAGCTGAGCGGGACAGAGCTAGAGAGACGAGTAGCAGTCTTTGACTGCGAGGTGCAACGAGCAATCTCTACGCGGAGCAAGGTCACGTAGGAGACGAGGGATAAAACTCATCCCGCTATTAGTCTCGGGTAGACTGCTGGATCCAGACGGTAACGTCTGGACTAGAGAAATGGCCACTAAGGATGCGGATATTCGCATTGACACAGAACCCGGCTTATTCTACCTGCCTATTTTTAGAAAAAATTTTACTAATAATAGTCAGTTCATAAGGAGGTAATAAAATGTCTGGTCATTCGAAATGGAAGACGAATAAAGGTAAAAAAATGGCGGCTGACGCTAAAAAAGGAGCCGCTTACACGAAACTAATTAAGGAATTAACAGTAGTCGCGCGAGAGGGCGGCGGAAATCCGGATTCTAATCCCAGGTTGCGCGCGGTAATGCAAAAAGCAAAAGAAGCGAATATGCCTTCGGATAATGTGAAGATGGCAATTAAACGCGGCACAGGAGAATTGCCGGGAGTAATTTATGAGAATGTAATCTATGAGGCATATGGGCCAGGAGGTGTAGCAATCCTGGTAGAAGCCCTTACAGATAATAAAAACCGTACCAGCGCGGAACTGCGTAATGTGATGTCCAAAAAAGGCGGGAATTTTGCCGGGGCAGGTGCTGTGAGTTGGATGTTTACTAAAAAAGGTTATTTTCTTGTTGATAAAGCCCAGGCCAAGGAAGAGGAATTGATGGATTTGGTGCTGGAAGCCGGTGCAGAAGATATGAAGTCTGATGAAAAGAATTATGAGATTACCACTTCTGCGCAAAATTTTGAAAAAGTAAAACAGGTCATTGACGCAAAGGGGATCAAGTGTCAGGATGCTGAGGTTACCTTGGTACCTTCTTCTTTGATAAAATTAGCCGGTAATGAAGCTAAGCAGCTTTTATCATTGATTGATGCGCTTGAAGAGCATGATGATGTGCAGCAAGTTTATGCCAATTTCGATATCCCTGATGAAATTTTAGAGCAGGTTACCCAAGAATAAGGCATGAGAATTCTGGGAATTGACCCAGCTTTAAGTATCACTGGATATGGTGCAATTGAGGTTGAGAGGGGTAAAATTTTTTTATTGGAAGCAGGAATTATCAGGACCAACGCAAAAGACCTGCCTGCTGCGCGGCTGGATAAAATATATAAAGCAGTGATGAAATTAATTTCTGATACGCGTCCGCAGGTGATCGTTTTAGAGAAATTATTTGCGCATTATCGGCATCCTACTACTGCGTATATTCTTGGGCAGGCGCGCGGGGTAATTTGCCTTGCCGCAGAAAGATCCAAGGTTTCCATAACAGAATATGCCGCAACACGCATCAAGAAATCAATCGTCGGTAATGGGCTAGCGGCAAAATATCAGGTTCAGAAGATGGTGGCAAGCTTACTCGGGTTAAAGAGTTTACCGAAATATACCGATGTCACTGATGCGCTTGGGCTGGCTATTGCGCATAGCTATATTCTAAGGACGAAAAATCTAAGATGATCGCTCGGATCTCTGGAAAAGTAGTAGAAAAAGGTTTAAATTACCTTATCGTTGAAACCGGAGGGATTTGTTATGAGGTATTTCTACCGGCAACAGTGATGCAGCGTTTGACAGAAGAGCTTGGACCAGGAAGCACGGTTAATTTAATTACCTATCATTACCTTCAAGTTGAGCCATCGAAAAGTACTCCGGTATTGATCGGTTTTTTGAATGAAGTAGAAAAAGATTTCTTTGAAATTTTTATCACTGTTTCCGGGATCGGACCGCGTGCCGCGTTAAAGGCATTGAATCAGCCGATCTCCCAGATTGCCCAGGCAATTGATGAGGCAGATACAAATTTTCTGATTTCCCTTCCGGGGATAGGCCAGCAGCGGGCAAGAGAAATTATCGCCAAGCTTCAGCATAAGGTGGGTAAGTTTGCCTTGATCCAGGATGACCAGGCAAAGGAACAAAAAAGCACAGCCACCGGCGATATTGTACAAGAGGCCCTGGAGGTATTGATACAGTTAGAGTATAAAAGGCCGGAAGCATTAAGCATGCTCAAGAAAGCAATGGAGCGGCAAAGAAATATTGAAACTACCGAGGCACTTTTAAATGAGGTTTATAAACAGAGAAAGGCCAAATGACAGAGAATAATTTAAAGCCGGTAATTGAGGCATTGCTTTTTTCCAGTGATAAGCCTTTGACCTTAGAGCAGCTTAAGGGCGCTTTGGATAATTTGGATACCAGCCTGATTAGAAAAATGATCGAAGAGCTGGAAGTTGAATATGAACAT